>NZ_JAXEXL010000009.1:0-151787 GCF_034113385.1 Atopobium sp.
CAGAAGTTAAGCCCTTAAGCGCCGATGGTACTGCGGAGTGAGTCCGTGGGAGATAAGGACGTCGCTGACCAACAAAGAACATTTTGCTTGTAAGACAAACACCTGCCACAAGGCAGGTGTTTTTTTGTGGGTGGGGGAAGCCGTTATGCCGTTGTATGCGTTTGAGGCAGTGCTACTATTGGCAGCTATTCTCAGAAGGGTATACCACCGCACGGACACCTG
Source organism: Atopobium sp. (assembly GCF_034113385.1). NCBI lineage: Bacteria > Bacillati > Actinomycetota > Coriobacteriia > Coriobacteriales > Atopobiaceae > Atopobium > Atopobium sp. Next base: position 223 of record NZ_JAXEXL010000009.1, read on the forward strand.
CTCTTTCTAGATGAGAGATTTCCTCTTTGTTTGTATCATGGTCAGTTACCAGAATATGAACTTGTTCAGGGCCACCATATTTAAAACTTGCATTCGTTCCAATTTTTGTATGATCAGCAACAATGATGTGCATATCCGAATGTTCAAGCATGAGGGAGTTTACACTCGTCTCATGAGAAACAAGTGTGGTAAGCCCTCGATCCGCAGAAAGCCCTGAGCAACCCAGGATTGCTTTTGCTGCATTAATATGACCTACCGTTGATAAAGAAAACTCACCAGACATAGACCACTTAGGTTGACGAATTTCACCGCCTGTCAGGATGACGGAAAGTGTTGGTGGTGGAGTAATTTGTAATGCTTTACCACTGTTGGTAACCACCGTTACGTTAAGTGCAGTTATATGCTCAATGACGGAAAGTGCAGTAGAGCTCGTATTAATAAAGATGGTATCGCCGTCTTCTACAAGGCGTGCTGCTTCTGCTGCAATACTGCGCTTAATAAGAACAGCTGATGAGCTTAAGGGGCTACCAAGCGGGTCTATGATTTCCACAAAGCCGTGCGAGCGCTGGACAATGCCTTTCTCGGAAAGAAAATCAAGGTCACGCCGGATGGTAAGCGGCGACACCTCAAAGTATTGTGCCAAATCTAACACTCGCATGCGGGGACGCTCGCTCAGTGTAGAGACAATATCTGCGCGCCTTCTTTCTACAAGCGTTTTGGATGTACCCATCGCAAGACCTCCTTGGCAAACTACCGCTTATCGGAAAATTTCTACCGCTTATCCTGCTCTTTGCCTTCATACGATAAAAAAATTCTACGTTCGATTGTTCATACTCTCAAAGAACGAATTATCAATCATCATAAGGCATTTAATATCTATGATTGAAAGTAAACAAAAAACGTTCAATACGCACACATTAAACGATAGATACGATAATTTATAACGTTCGTAACAAACAGAAACAGTGTAACATTCACCTCTGAAGAAGAAAAACAGAGCTTGTTTTTCTATGCAAGCGCAGGCAACGCTTGCGCGCAAAGATAGCGCTTCTCGGAGAGGATGAAGCGTTGTGTAAAGAGCTGTAACAGGGAGGAACAAAAAACATGTTGCTTCGTCAACTGTATGAACTCAACCATTTTAATATTGTTGACAATCCAATGGATTGGCGTGAGGCTTTGCGCAAGGGTATTGAGCCGTTGCTTGCAGATAAAAGCGTCGAGCCTGAATACGCAGATTGCCTTATAAAAAATGTCGAAAAGCACGGTCCTTACATTGTGCTTTTGCCCGGTGTTGCCATGCCGCATGCAGTGGAAGGTGCTGTGGGTGCTAATCGTGAGGCAATAAGTCTTATGGTGACCAAAACACCAGTGTATTTTGGGGAAGAACATGACCCCGATACGACAGCCACTGTCTTTTTTACTCTCAGTGATGTGGATGCGCAGTCGCATCTTCAAAATATGCAGCGTCTTGCTATGGTTCTCTCAAATCCAGAGGTTGTTGAGCGCCTTGCAAGGATACAGACGGCCGAAGAGCTGCTTGAAATTGATGCACTTGTTGGTGACGAATAGTACATGTTGAAAGCTCATGTTGAAGTATGCGAGGACGTATGCTTGTCCCTTTAGCAAAGCTCGCAGGGCATGTCACACGGTATGGGATTAGCGGAGTCCTATAAAGAGGATTCCGAGAAGGTAAACGTAAAGGAGAGGAAATGGACATTTTTATGACAGTGGTCAAGTGGCTTGCCACTACCATCTTGTCGCAGCCCGCCTGGATTATCGGCTTTATAGTCGTAATCGGCTATGCTCTTCTCGGTAAGAAGTGGTATGAGGTATTGGCTGGCTTTATCAAGGCTTCTGTTGGCTATATGATTTTGGCCGTTGGTTCTGGCGGTCTGATTAGCGTCTTTCGTCCCATTATCGTTGGTCTTAAGGGACGCTTCGACTTAGCAGCAATGGTTATTGACCCCTATTTTGGTAACAATGCTGTTGATGCAGGTGTTAAGGCTGCAGCTGCCGGCGACTTTTCTCTTGCCAACGTATCATTTTTGCAGGGTGCAAACATTTCGCAGTATATGCTTCTGCTGCTGTTTGCCTACATTCTAAACATTGCTTTGGTTGCAGCTAAAAAATACACCAAGCTTCGTTCCATTTTTACAACGGGCAATGTCCAAGTTCAGCAAGCAGCCACGGCTCTTTGGCTTATTATGTTTTGCTTCCCCAACCTTGTGAGTGTTCCCGCACTTGTTGTGATGACCATTTTATTGGGTTTGTATTGGGCGGTTGGTTCAAACCTTACCATCTCGCCAACGCAGGAGCTTACTGATGGAGCTGGCTTTGCCATCGGGCATCAGCAGATGTTTGGTATCTTTTTGGCTTCTAAGGCAGCTGGTTGGATGTCTCGCCGTGATGAAGCCCGCCGTGCAAAAAATCCTGGCAAGGTTTCCATCTTCGATAAGAAGCTTGAAGATATTGAACTGCCGGGTTGGCTCTCTATGTTTAATGAGAATATGGTTTCTACAGCACTGCTTATGACCGTATTCTTTGGCATTATCTATGTTGTTATCGGCCCTGACTATCTTATGCAACTCACCAAAGATGGTGCTTTGAGTGGTTCTGCCGCACTTAAACCTGGCCAAAGCTTTGTATTCTACATCCTGTATAACTGCTTCCAGTTTGCTGTGTACCTTACGATTCTTCAGCTCGGTGTTCGTACCTTTGTTGCAGAGCTTACCGTTTCATTTACTGGTATTTCTAACAAACTGCTTAAGGGTTCCGTACCTGGCGTTGACTGCGCCGTTACCTTTGGTTTTGGTTCCACTAACGCTGTTACTCTTGGTTTTATGGCAGGTGCAGTAGGTCAGTTTATCGCTATTGGTACTTTGATTGCTATGCGCAGTCCCGTTTTGGTAGTTGCTGGCTTTATTCCTCTGTTCTTTGACAACGCTGTTATTGGCGTGTATGCCAACAATAAGGGTGGACTTAAAGCTGTCCTAATCCTTCCGTTTATTTGCGGCCTCTTACAGGTCTTTGGCTCTGCTTTCATTGCTTCTTGGGTACAGATGTATGCCTTCGGTGGTTACCTTGGCATGTTTGACTGGGTTACCGTATGGCCGTTCTTCACGGTTGTCATGAAGTTCCTTGGTTGGGCTGGCGTTGCTGTTGTTGCCCTGCTGCTTTTGGTTATTCCACAGTTGCAGTACAAGGCCGCTCCAAAGGATGAGAACGGTAACAGCACCTACTTTCTCGAGGTTGAGGATTACGAGAAATACGCTGAGTATCGTGATGCTGCCAATAAAAAGGCAACAGTAGAAACAGAGTAATATCCCCTTTGAGGTCGGCCCTTACCTCTTGCTCGTGTAAGGGTCGACCTTTCTTAGTTGTTTTCTCGCTTGAACCTCTTTATCGCAGAGGTGTTCTGTACTTACAAGAACTGTACGCTTGTGGCATATGCCACAGATGGAAAGGAAAGCGCTATGTCTGCAAAGATTCTTTGTGCTTGTGCAAATGGTTCTGGCACGTCTCTTATGATGCAACTTACCGTTGAGCGTGTGGCAAAGAAGCTCAATATGGATGTCTCTGAGGTTCACCACTGCGCACTTGCAGAGGGGACTTCCACCGCAACAAAGTATGACGTTGCGTGCTTCCCTCGTAACTTTGAAAACATGTTTAAGTCTGCCGCTGATTCTGGAAAAGTTATCTGCATTCCTCTAAAAAACGTTCTTTCCGATAAGGAAATCGAGGAGAAGTTTGTTGAGGCAGGTTTGGACAAGAAGTTCGCAAAGTAGCGCACTCCATCTGTCACATGAGTTTTTAATTTGAGGAGATGCGTTCATGAAGTACCAGAAGAAGGTTATTGCGACCGATATGGCTAAGTGTTACGCCATTGGAATGTTTGATGGCTTTGATGGCCCCAGCTTTGTAATTGCTACCGAGAAAGAAGGTCCCATTCGTAGGTTTTCTCTTGATGGCACTGCTTTGGAGAATATCTGCGAAGGCCCTGGTGGTGTTATGACGGTCATGCAAACTCCCGGTCGCAGCGATCAACTTCTGAGTACCTATAAGTTTTTCTCGCCCAATTTTGGCGCAGACGATGCCAAGATTGTGAGCTATACGCACATGGATGATGGTAGCTGGGCACGTTCCGTTATATGTGATTTGCCGTATGTGCACCGTTTTGGTGTGCTAAAAGCGGCAGATGGTCAGGAATGGCTGATTGCGTGCACGATTAAGTCAGCCTGTCGAGCATTTAAAAATGACTGGAAAACGCCTGGCGCGGTGTACGTTGCCAAGCTTGATGACAAGCTTGAGCAGTATAACGAAACAAAGCAATTGCCGCTAACTCAAATTGCCAACCTGCAGCTGCAAAATCATGGCTTTTATGTGGCACCTGACCGCAGTTTTGCTTTGATTGGTACTGCTGCTGGGGTGTTTCGTTATGTACCACCTGCAAAAGATGGTGATACCTGGCAGATTGCATGCTTGGCGGTGCAGCCTACAAGTGATATGTGCCTGATAGACCTTGATGGCGATGGCCTTGATGAGCTGGTTACCATCTCGGCGTTTCACGGAGACACGCTTTGTGTCTGGCATGCAAAAGAGCAGCCAGACACGTTCCAAAAGGTTTGGGAGGATTCGCAAAAACATGACTTTTTGCATGCAATATGGTCTGGTTTTCTCGCAGGTCAAGCCTGTGCTGTTTTAGGCAATCGAAAAGACGACCGCGACTTACTGCGTTTGTACTACAAGGATGGCGCGTACGGCGTTGAAGTAATCGATCATGACTGTGGTCCTGCAAACGTGTGGGTATTTCAGAATGATGGCAACGATGTCATTATCTCGGCTAATCGAGAAACAAATGAAGCAGCCTTGTATCAGGTGAGTGCAGAGTAGCTAAGAATACGGAGCACAACGGGCTTGTTGTTGTACACGGTAGGTATAAAGGAGATGCATATGTCCGCTATTGATAAGATTACCCGCGAGGGTTGGATCATGAACACATTCCCCGAGTGGGGTACTTGGCTGAATGAAGATATCGAGAATGCTGTTGTTCCTGAAGGCAATGTTAAGATGTGGTGGCTTGGCTGCACTGGTATGTGGATAAAAACTCCTGGTAACGCCAACATTACCATTGATCTTTGGACGGGTAATGGTAAGCGTACTCATGGCGACGGCAAGATGAAGGTTGGCCATCAGATGGCTAACATGGCTGGTTGTCGTGTTATGCAACCTAATTTGCGTAACATCCCGTATGTTTTTGATCCTTTTGGTTTCAAACAGGTTGATGCTGTTCTTGCAACACATTATCACCAGGATCATATGTCAAAAGAGTGGGCGGCCCATGTTGTTAACTCTGGTATGACCACAACTGACGAGCAGGGCAATGAGATTCCTGTGCCCTTTATTGGCCCTCAGAAGTCTGCTGATTTTTGGCGCGCATGGGGCGTTCCTGAGAATCGTATTAGGGTTGTTAAGCCTGGTGATACGTTCAAGATTAAAGACATGCAAATCGTATGCATGGATTCTTTTGATCGTACCTGCATTACGACAACTGATTCTACTGGCCCAGATCGTGAGGATTTATGGGGCAAATGCCCAATGGATATGGACGAGAAGGCCGTTAATTACTTGCTCATTACGCCTGGTGGCAATATCTACCACTCTGGTGACTCACACTATTCCATTTACTTTGCTAAGCATGGCAAAGACATCATGAAGGAATATGGTGGCGTTGACGTGGCCTTTGGTTCCTATGGTTGTAATCCATTGGGTATGCAGGACAAGATGGAGGCTTCTGACATTTTGCGTATGGCTGAAGCTCTACAGGCTAAAGTTGTTATCCCTATCCACTGGGATGTTTGGACTAACTTTGCAGCTGATTTGCGTGAGATTGAGGTGCTCTATCAGATGCGTAAGGACCGTCTTGAGTACCACTTTACGCCGTATTATTGGAAGGTTGGCGGCGAGTATACCTATCCTTTGGATAAGGACAAGAAGGAGTTTATGTACGACCGCGGCTTCCATGATTGCTTTGATCATGAGCCCAATGTTCCATTCCGCTCAGTGCTTTAGGGGGCGGCTTATATAATGCTCAAAGAATTGCGTGAGAAGGTCTATGAGGCCAACATGGATCTTCCTGAGCATGGATTAGTTGTTTTTACCTGGGGAAATGCCTCAGAAATTGATCGCGATAAGGGCCTCTTTGTGATTAAGCCTTCGGGTGTTAGCTATGATGACTTAAGCCCGGAATCTATGGTTGTGTGTGATATGGATGGCACGGTGGTCGAAGGCACCCTCAATCCATCATCTGATACAGCAACACATGCGTATTTATATCGCGCATGGGATACGGTTGGCGGTATTGTCCATACACATTCTGCAGCGGCAACTGCCTGGGCTCAAGCTGGACGTTCTATTCCTTGTTATGGCACAACGCAGGCTGACTATTTTTATGGTGAGGTCCCCTGCATGCGTGGGCTTACCCAGCAGGAAATAGAAGATGCCTATGAGCGTAATACGGGCAAGGTAATTGTTGAAGGCTTTGAGGGGCATAATCCTCTTGTACAGCCTGGCTGCTTAGTACGCAATCACGGGCCCTTCTCATGGGGAAAGAATGCTGCAGCTGCGGTATACCATGCGGTGGTTGTGGAAGAAGTAGCAAAGATGTCATACAACACAGAGCTTCTTTGCAAGACCGCAAATCAATCGTGCGAGATTGCTCAGGCACCTCAATACCTTTTGGATAAGCATTATCTGCGCAAACATGGACCAGGCGCATATTACGGTCAAAAGGAGTAGCTGTGGATACAACGTATAGGCTTGGACTATATGAGAAGGCCATGCCCCAACAGCTTAGCTGGGAAGAGCGCCTAACTAATGCAGCGAGCTGCGGTTTTGACTATGTGGAAATCTCTATTGATGAGTCAAAAGAACGCCAGGCTCGTCTTGATTGGACAGCACAAGAGCGCCATGCTGTCGTTGCGGCCATGCGCGCTACTGGTGTGCCGCTCGGCTCTATGTGTCTTTCTGGCAGTCGAAAATGGCCATTTGGCGCCAAGGACCCCAAAAAACGTTCATATAGTTTAGAGATGATGGATAAAGCCCTTGAGCTTGCTTGTGATCTTGGACTGCACATTATCCAATTGGCAGGCTACGATGCCTATTACGATGAGGATGCCTGGGATGGCTCTGAGGCGTATTTTGCCGAGAACCTCGCACGAGCTACCGAGATGGCAGCGGCAGCTGGTGTTGTTTTAGGATTTGAGACTATGGAAACACCCTTTATGGATACGGTTGCTAAATCCATGCACTATGTCAATCAGATACAGAGCCCCTTTTTGGGAGTGTATCCTGACGTAGGAAATCTTACCAATGCTTCTTTTTTGTATGGTACATCTGTTGCAGATGATATTGCTACGGGTGCTGGTCATATTTTTGCAGCACACCTTAAAGAGACGCGAGCTGGTCAGTATCGTGATATGTTCTTTGGGGAGGGCACCACGGATTACACAGGTGCTTTGAGTCAATTGCTTTCTCAGGGTGTGCGGCGCTTTGTGTGTGAGCAGTGGTATTTAGGTTCACCTAACTGGAAAAAAGATATTGCTCATGCGTCTGAATTTGCACGTACAAAGATTGAAGCATGTCTAAGGTAAAGATGGATAACTAAACGGGCACACAATGCTGCTCCTAAGATAGTAACATGCCTAGCTGAGTAGTAATTCAGCTAGGCATGTTGTCGTAGAGAAGGCAAAAGAGAAGGCAAAAGAGTTCTTGCGCCTGCCTTACTCGGTAAAGTAAGCCACGCCGCCTTCAATAAGAGGCTGGAAGGTAGTGCCTGCAACGTTCTTATATAGACCTTCACCAGAACGCTCGGTGTGACCCATCTTGCCCAAGACGCGCCCATCGGGGCTCGTAATACCTTCTATAGCCCACATAGAACCGTTGGGATTAACCTCAAGACCCATGGCTGGCATGCCGGTCTCATCACAATATTGTGTGGCTATTTGACCGGTCTTCTCGAGAGAGGAACACAGCTCAGGAGAGGCAACAAAGCGACCTTCGCCATGGCTGATTGCAATAGTGTGAATATCGTCCACAGAGCATTTGGAAAGCCAAGGAGACATGGTGGAGGCAATGCGCGTGCGTACCAGACGGCTTTGATGGCGACCAATGGTATTAAAGGTGAGTGTGGGGCAAGTGTCGTCCATAGGGATGATGTCACCATAGGGAACTAGGCCCAGCTTAATTAGAGCCTGGAAGCCATTGCAGATGCCAAGCATAAGTCCATCGCGATTGTTAAGAAGATCACGAACGGCTTCGGTAACCTCGGGAGCACGGAAGAACGCGGTAATAAACTTTGCAGAGCCGTCGGGCTCATCGCCGCCAGAAAAGCCACCAGGAATCATGACAATCTGAGACTGGCGAATGTATTGAGCAAGTTGCTTTGTGGATTCTGCGACCGCTTGAGGGGTGAGGTTATTGATGACAAAGGTAGTTGAAAGCCCACCAGCGCGCTCAAATGCACGAGCAGAGTCATACTCACAGTTGTTTCCGGGAAATACGGGGATGATTACGCGTGGTTTTGCCGTGCTTACACGCGCATGACTCGTGTTAGATGCGGTAAAACTTACTTTGTGCGTAGGCTCTGAGGTGCTGCGGTACGGATAGACCCCTTCAAGTGCAGCTTCCCAAGTTTCTTGTAACTCAGCAAGATCAAGTAGTTCTTTGCAGGCATTAAAGTGATAGTCTGCTGTGGTGGTGCCGAGGTACGATACAGTTAGCTGTGCGGGTACCTCAGGCAAAATGGTGCCTGGCGCAAGTTCAACAATAAAGCTGCCATAGGCAAGGCTGAGCAAGCTTTCTGCCGAGAAGTGCTCATCGAGTTTAACACCCACACGGTTGCCTAAGCAAGACTTAAACAATGCCTCTGCTACACCGCCATACCCAGGGGTGGTTACTGCAACAGCTTTCTTTGTAGCAATGAGTTTCTCGATGAAGTCCATGGCAGCACTAAGCGATGCTGCCTCTGGCATAATACCGCCCTTGGTGTAAGTGGGCACCACTGAAATAAGCTGATGATTGGCAGCCTTAAACTCGGGGGAGACAATATTGTCGACCTTGCCACATGCGGTTGCAAATGAAACAAGTGTGGGCGGAACATCAAGGTTTTCAAAGGAGCCAGACATGGAATCCTTGCCGCCAATAGCGCCCACGCCTAAATCAATTTGAGCCATGAGTGCGCCAAGAACACTGGCGACCGGTTTGCCCCATCGGGTATCGTCAGTGCGCAAGCGCTCGAAGTATTCTTGGAAGGTTAGGTAGGTATTCTTGCGTGTAAAGCCAGTGGCAATGAGCTTGGAAAGAGACTCTACCACCGCGCAGTAAGCGCCAGCGTACTGGTTTTTCTCGGAAAGATAAGGGTTAAAGCCCCAAGCCATGCCAGAGCAGGTAGTGGTGGTGCCGTCTACAGGCAGTTTAGCAACCATGGAAAGAGCGGGTGTGAGCTGATGGGTGCCACCAAAGGGCATGAGCACTGTTGCAGCACCAATGGTGGAGTCAAAGCGTTCTGACAAACCCTTGTTAGAAGCCACATTGATGTCAGATACCAAAGACATCATTTGCTGTGCAAATGTGGTGCCTTCCCAGCGGGGAGTATACGTTGTGGCTGCGGTGACATGCGCGTTTTGGTGCTTGGGGGCACCATTGGATGCGAGGAACTCACGGGAGATATCCACGATGTTCGTATCATTCCAGCGCATGACTAAGCGTTTGGCTTGAGTAACAAGTGCAACAGGCGTAGCTTCAAGATTTTCTTCATGGGCATAGCCAAGGAAGGTGTCTACATCTGCGGGAGCCAGAGCAACAGCCATGCGCTCCTGGGATTCACTCAGAGCAAGTTCAGTGCCGTCAAGGCCCTCATACTTTTTAGGTATGGCATTCAGGTTTACCAGAAGTCCATCTGCAAGCTCGCCAATGGCTACGCTTACGCCACCAGCACCAAAATCGTTGCAGCGTTTAATGAGCTGGCATGCGTCTTTGCGACGGAATAAACGCTGGAGCTTGCGCTCTACAGGTGCGTTACCCTTTTGCACCTCAGCGCCACAGTCCTCCAAAGAGTCCATGTTATGTGCCTTAGAGGAGCCCGTTGCGCCACCAATACCATCGCGGCCAGTACGGCCACCCAGCAAGATGATAACGTCATTGGGTGCTGGTTCTTCTCGACGGACATGATTGGCGGGAGTGGCACCTACAACTGCACCAATTTCCATGCGTTTAGCTATATAGCCTGGGTGATATAGCTCATGTACTTGACCAGTTGCTAAACCAATTTGATTGCCATAGGAAGAGTAGCCGGCTGCAGCGGTGGTAACAAGCTTACGCTGCGGCAACTTTCCTTCAAGTGTTTGGGAAACAGGGACGGTGGGGTCACCCGCGCCTGTTACGCGCATGGCCTGGTATACATAGCTACGACCAGACAGCGGGTCTCGAATAGCGCCACCAATGCAGGTTGCTGCACCACCAAACGGTTCAATCTCTGTAGGATGGTTGTGCGTCTCATTTTTAAAGAGGAAGAGCCAGTCTTCGTCCACGCCATTGACATCTACGTGCACCTTAACGGTACAGGCGTTAATCTCGTCAGACTCATCTAGATTGGTAAGCCTACCGGTATGTTTGAGGTATTTGGCGCCAATGGTACCCATGTCCATAAGGCAAATGGGTTTATGCTCACGACCAAGTTCTTGGCGCATGGCAAGATAGCGCTGGAAGGCCTTATGGACTGTGGCATCATCAAACTGAATAGCATCCAATTCAGTGCCAAATGTGGTGTGGCGACAGTGGTCTGACCAATAGGTATCAATGACCTTGATCTCTGTGATGGTGGGACAACGACCCTCTTGAGCAAAGTATTGCTGGCAAAACTTGATGTCGGCCAAGTCCATAGCAAGCCCACGGCTGGCGATAAACTCTGTGAGCTCGTCTGTAGAAAGCTCAAGGAAGTCAGTAAGAACTTCTACAGGCTTGGGGGTTGCAAGTTGCATTTGCAAGGTAGCAGGTAGCTCGAGTGATGCCTCGCGCGCTTCAACAGGGTTGATAACATAGTGTTTAATAGCGGCTATGTCTGTGTTGGTAAGCTTGCCAAAGAGTACATACACCTTTGCCGAGCGAACAACAGGGCGCTCGCCTTGGCCAATGAGTTGGATGCATTCGCTTGCGGATTCCGCACGTTGGTCAAACTGACCAGGCAAAAACTCAACAGCAAAAATAACCGCATCGTTTGCAGTTGGCATCTGCATAGATACGGTGTCTACTTGGGGCTCACTAAAGACGGTGGGAATACATTGAGTAAATAGTTCTTGTGAAATGCCTTCAATGTCGTAGCGATTGATGATTCGCACATCAGTAAGTGTGGAAATACCAAGCGTTGTACGTAGCTCATTGCAAAGTGCGTGAGCTTCTCCAGCAAACTCGGAGCGCTTCTCGACAAAAACACGTAAGACCATCTGTCCTGCCCTTCTGTGGGTTAAAAGTGCCGTACGGTGAGCCTGTGTTTACTCCTTTACATCATACGTCGCTCTACCAAAAAAGTTGACTGATATGTGAGGAGTTCACTTGATGGAAAGAAAAAGACATGACTCTGAGTTTTGTTTGTTGTAGTTTGTAGCGCTTATAGAAGGTTGATAAAGGTATTATTTACATAGCACGGTTTTTAATCCCATTTAGATGGAGGCTTACATGCTTGTTAATGCAACAGCAATGCTTCAGAGTGCAGAACGCGGTCATTATGGTATTGGTGCATTTAATACCAACAACCTTGAGTGGGCATCTTCTATTTTGGATGCTGCGGAGGAGCTTCAATCTCCACTTATTATTCAGTGTACGGGTGGTGCTGCTAAATGGCAGACCAGCTTTAAGATGGTTTCTTTAATGGTTCATCAGCTGGTTGAAGACAAGAACATTACCGTTCCTGTTGCCCTGCACCTTGATCATGGTACCTATGAGCAGTCTTTGGAATGCATTGCTGCCGGCTTTACTTCCATTATGTATGATGGCTCCCATGAGGAAACCTTTGCAATTAACTTGGCTCGCACTGAGGAGATTGTAAAGCTTGCTCACAGTAAGGGCATCTCTGTTGAGGCTGAAGTTGGTGGTATTGGTGGTACTGAGGATGGCGTAACCTCCAATGGTGAGCTTGCTGATCCTCGTGAATGCAAGCAGATTGCAGACCTGGGCGTAGACTTCTTGGCCTGCGGTATTGGTAACATTCATGGTCTCTATCCAGATAACTGGGCAGGTCTGTCCTTTGAGCGTTTGGGTGAGATTAAGGCTCTGACTGGAGAGCTGCCTTTGGTGCTTCACGGCGGTACCGGCATTCCTGTAGATCAAATTAAGAAGGCTATTGAGCTGGGCATTTCCAAGATCAACGTAAATACTGACCTTCAGGTTGCCTTTGCTCAGGCAACCCGTGCGTATATTGAGTCTGGGGCAGATGAGCAGGGTAAGGGCTATGATCCTCGCAAGCTTCTTAAGCCTGGTCGTGATGCTATTGTTACGCGCACAAAGGAGCTTATGGTGCAATTTGGCTCTGATGGTAAGGGCTGGAACTAAGCAATTAACCTAGATATGCCAGCCTGTCTGCTCAGAAAAGGCAGTGATGGCTTCTACGGTAGAGAGATTCTTGTGCAAGAAGAACCCTTCGGGGTTCTTCTTTTTAAGCTTCTTTTTTGAGTTCAACTAACCTTCTAGTTCAAGTAACCCTAGAGCTAGAAAAAACTTATAAATTCATAACTGTATAGCCTTTTACCTGCGAATATGTACGCTCATGAAAAAAAGTGGAATGACGTATTGAAGCTGGGTAGAATTAAATAGATTCTTTCGGCGGCAGGCCCGCTGCTTATCTGTACCCGATCAGAAAGAGGCCCTATGACTCGAAAGATGTATAAAAAGGTTGTTGCTGTTATGCTTTCAACTTCTTTGTCGGTATGTACCGTTGGCTTGGCACTTCCTCAGGTTGCCGTTGCAGATGAATCCTCCGCTGCACTCCAGGCAAAACTTAATGACGCCAAGATTCAGTTGGATAAACTGTATGAGCAGGCCGAGCAAGTGGGCGAGGCTCTGAACGAGACGCAGGTTCAGCTTGATGCCACCAACAAAGACATTGAGCAGACCAACAAAGACATTGAGGCAAAGAAGGAAGAGCTTGCAAAAGCTCAGCAAACGCTTTCTAGTCGCGTATCTGCTAACTACAAAAGCGGTGGCACTTCAATGCTCGAGATTATTTTGAGCTCATCAAATTTTGAGGAGCTTGCTAATAATCTGTACTACGCACAGAAGGCTAATGAGTCTGACGAGAAGGTCATTGACCAAGTAAAGACTGTTCAGGCCGAGCTTGATGCAAAGCAGTCTCAGTTGACTGAGCAAAAACAACAGCAAGAGAACTTACTGGCTACTCAGAAGTCTCAACAGGCGCAGCTTGAAGAGGAATCCAAGAAGGCCGAAGAGTACGTAAACAACCTTGACCAGCAGGTTAAGGACAAGATGGAGGAAGAGCGTAAGGCTGCAGAGGCTGAGGCTCGTGCCAAGGCAGAGGCTGCTCGTCGTGCAGCAGAAGCCAATAATGGCAACTACTTTGATCCTTCTACTATCAACAACAGTGGTAAGACTAACTCAAACAATTCTCAGGTAAGCAGCAATTGGCGCAACACCGTTATTGCAGCCGCTACCTCAAAGATTGGTGGAGGCTATCGTTTGGGTGCTGAAGGTCCTACCATTTATGACTGCTCAGGTTTGACGCAGTATGCGTATGGCACCATTGGTGTATATATCCCACACAGTTCTGCTTCTCAGGCTGCTTACTGCACCAAGCCTGCTTCTCAGGCTCAGCCTGGTGATATTGTATGGCGTCCTGGTCACGTAGGTATTTACATTGGTGGTGGCACTACCATTGAGGCAATGAGCCCCAGCCAAGGAATTACGTATGGCTCTTTGAGTAGCTTTAGTCGCTCTGGTTCACCCGTGTAAGCTGCTTGTAAGGATGCGTTTGCATCCACAAGAAACTATATGCAAGTAAGACAAATCCGGCGGCCGTAAGGCTGCCGGATTTTTTTGCAGAGGTAAAGATGTTCTTTGTGCGGGTTGCCACAAACAATTAGGTACGACACAACAGCCGTCCTACTCAGAGAGTTTTGTCTTATAGCCCTAAACTAAAGGTATAAAACGGTACGATAACCGCGGCTGCCGTAATACGAATCTGCCCCGTTATGGAAGGTAAAGACGCGGCCATAGCGTTTCTCGCAAAAGAGGGCACCACCATAGGAGCGCAGTTCTTCTGGTGTAGCTATCCAGCAAGAAACCTTAGTATCCAGCTCTGTGATTTGTTGGACAGCATAGTATTCAGCTTCTGACAGCAGGCGAGCAGAGCTGCCCCAGGCTGCAATGGCATCTTCAACACTGGAGCGAGGAGGGTTCTTTTTGCGGCTGATAAGCGCTTCATGGTCGTAGCATAGGCTTGTGCGGTCTTTGGTAGGCTTGGCGTAACAATCCACAAAGACAATGGCATGCTCAGAAGTGGCAAGCGCCTCAATAACATCGGGTTCACCACCCGTGGATTCCATCGCAGTTAATGCTGCTTGGGCATCTTTGCTGGCAGAAATTGCCTTAACTACCAACTCCCAAGAGATGTTGGGATGACGACTTGCGTGCTTCTCAAAGCGTGTTTGTAAAAGTGCGAGAAGTTCATTGAGGTCCATACGAGTTCCATTCTTATAGTAATTAGCTTGTATGTTGGTAGGTATCCCCATATGCTCTATTCCCATACAATGTGATGGGCACGGATTGCAAAATACTGAGGCTCACCGGCTGAGTTATAGCCTTCCTCCAATAGATACCGTTTCCAGAGCGTGTACGGATGAGTTTGCAATTGAAGGCTTACACCAGTTTTTCCCTGCGTCTCTCTATAGTCAGCAGGAGTAAGTCCTAAGACATCAACAAGCTTCTTTCCGTGTAGGTATTGGCGGGTAAGCTGGGTAAGTTGTTTGCCTTCAAGGTATATTTCATTAAATCCACCGTCTGTATTGGATATAGAAAAACTGGTAATTACGCAGTCTTGTAATCGAGCTGTGGTAGTCCATTCAGGCGTGACGAGTATGGTGCCATAGGATATGCCATTACGGGTAAGTTCAAAGGACTGGCCATAGATGGCATGGTTATTACGCTGATTAACAATCATGTCTTCGGGGCGTCTATCTTCAAAAGTAAAGCCTTGTTGTAATAATTCGGAAGCATGGGTAGTTCCTATGACAACGCGATTTTGTGCAATAGAAATGGTATATGGACGAGCGGGAACACCAGTAAACATCAGCGCAAACATCTGGATAAAGCAAGACATGAAAAGCATTCCAACAACTGCGCTGGTGGAAGCATAGTTATGAGATCGATAGGTTTTATCGATATGCTCATGGATTGATGTAATGATGATTCTTATGAGGTTATGAAGAGCCATCAAACTGAGGCAGATAAAGACCTCGTGCTTAAGGCATGAAAAGAGTGCTTGGTGGACAGTAAGCCCCTTGCCAAGCATCCAAAGATACCACGCACCATTAAGGACTACAAAGCCGCATAAAAACACATACGTCTCTTTAAGGGCAGCTACATCGGTAAGATTTTCGAGTGAATCTGCGCCGCGTCCCTTGAGGACGTGACCAATCTTGTACATCCAGGCAGGAATATGCTGATGACGACGTACGGCTTTTGTAAAAACAACAACTAAATATATGGTTGCTATAAACATGCCCAAAGCGACGAGGTGGAATACTATTGCACCTATGAAGAACCACATGGGCTACCTCCATAAAGATAGGGCATGCACGAAGTCCTTATACATACTATATACGTACGAGCTTAGTTAGAGCGAGGCAAGGGTAGTAACATCATCCTTAGGGTTATCTGAAGCAATTAAGTCAGTAAGGTGCTTGCTGTCCAAAAATTGACTGGTAACAACTCCTAAATCACGCCAAATGGGAAGAGTTGTACAGGTTTTAATGTGCTCACAGATTTCACCAGAACTACAGTCAAGGCAGTTAACCGGCGCAAGCGTTCCACCTTCTGCAACACGCAAAATCTCTCCGAGCGTATAGTCCTCAGGCTTGCGAGACAGTTTATAGCCACCTCCTTTGCCGCGCTGGCTATCCACAAGACCACCCTTAAGCAATAGGGAAGTAACCTGTTCAAGATACTTGCGAGAAATGCCTTGGCGCTTGGAAATATCACCTAAGGAAACCCAGCCTTCATGTACGGCAAGGTCAGACATGACGCGGAGGGCATAACGGCCTTTTGTGGAAAACATACCGGGCATTAGTTACTCACCTCTTTAGGAGCTTGATTAAGCGATTGTGAAAGCATCTCGTCAAGCGTACGCCATGCAAGTTCTGCACACTTTACTCGTGCAGGCATGTGAGAAATGCTTTCAAAACAGCTTGCATCTTCAAGCTGTGCTAGTACGGTTGGATCAGTTTCTTCACCGCGAATCATACGTGTAAATAATGCACATGCGTCACGAGCCTCGGCGATGGTTTTACCTTCCACAAGCTCGCTCATCATGTCTGCAGATGCTTGGCTAATGGCACAGCCGCTACCCGTCCAGCTTGTCTCGTCAATGGTTCCATCAGGGGTAAGGCGAACATGCAGAGTAAGATCATCGCCGCAGGAAGGGTTAATGCCCTCATGTGAGCACGTAGCATCGTCGAGTTCATAGTTGTAATCAGGGTGGGCAACATGGTCCATGAGAGCCTGCGTATAGATGGTGGTATTAGGCATGAAAAATCTTCCTTACGTTGTGCAGGCCAGCAATGAGCTTGTCTATGTCGGTTGTATCGTTATAAAACGCAATGGATGCGCGGCAGGTGCTGTCTGTGCCAAGCCATGCCAAGAGCGGCTGAGCACAGTGATGACCTGCACGAATGGCCACCTGAGACATATCAAGAATGGAGGCAACGTCATGAGGGTGTACGTTGTGCATGCTAAAGGACACCGCACCAATGTGGCGAGTGGCCTCGGCGGGACCATGGATGTCAATGAAGTCAAGTGAACTTAATTGCTCGCACAGATAGGCAGCAAGCTTGCGTTCACGCTGCTCTATTATGTCCATGCCAATGCCTTCAATATAAGAAATAGCAGCGTCAAAAGCATAAATACCAGCAGCATCTTGGGTGCCAGCCTCAAACTTTAGAGGAACGGGTGCCCAGCTAGCGTCTGTTTCTGTTACGGAATCAATCATTTCCCCGCCCGTAAGGAAGGGGGGCATGGCATTAAGAATGTCCAGCTTTCCCCACAATACGCCAATTCCCATGGGGCCAAGAGCCTTATGTGCCGAGAAAGCCATGAGGTCGCAGTCTAGATCTTGTACATCAACGTGGATATGTGGAACGCTTTGCGCGCCATCTACTATGGCAAGAGCGTCCATCTGGTGTGCACGATCAATGATGTGTTTGATGGGGGTTTCTACACCAAGCACGTTGGAAACGTGCGTTATCGAGACGATTTTTGCTTTGGGGCCAATGGCAGCCTCAATTTGCTCTTGTGTGATGGTGCCATCCTTAAGCGGACGCAGATACACCAGCGTAGCTCCCGTCTGGGCGCACAGCTGTTGCCAGGGGATAAGGTTGGAGTGGTGTTCCATAATGGAAATGACCACTTCATCACCTTGGTGCACAAGCTGTTTGCCGAGTGTTTGTGCAACTAAGTTAAGGGATTCAGAAGCATTGCGGGTGAATACAATTTCTTCGGGATGAGTGGCACCAATATGAGCAGCTACGTGCTCGCGGGCCTTCTCGATAGCCTGGGTAGCCTGAACCGAAAGAGTATACAGGCCACGCAAAGGGTTGGCGTTCATGGTCTCATAGAAGGTTTTTTGAGCCTCAAGTACAACAGCAGGACGTTGAGCAGTGGCAGCGCTATCCAAAAATGAAAGCTGTGGATTGTTTGCCAATAGGGGGAAGTCCTGCTTAAACGGATTGATTGTAATATCGGTACCCTGATGGGTGCTTTGATTCATGTGTGATTACCTCTGTTCCAGTTCCTGAGCGTCTTGACTGCCATAGATACGCTCGGTAGCTGCTAAAACAGCACGGCGTGCTTCGGTGGTGGTTGCATGTGCGTAGGCATCATCGCACACAGCATGCGAGATGAGCGCAATGGCTTCTGACTTGGTAAGGCCACGAGCATTAAGATACTCAAGCTGCTCAGGCAAAATGGTGCCAATGGTAGCGCCATGATCTCCAGCTACGTCGTCCTCGCCACACAAAATAACAGGAAGACTCTTATTAACTACATTGCGGCCAGCTAAAAGGACGGTTTCATTTTCTAGGCCAGCAGCGCCTTTAGCGCCATGAATAAGGTCGATAGTGTCGCGGAGGGTTTTTGATCCACCCTCTTCAAGTACGCCAGAAATAGCAATATCGCAGCGAGTATTGCAGCCACGCATACGTGCAATGTAGTTCATATCGAGCGTTTGCTGGGCGCGCACCAAGTAGCGTACATACAAAGAAGCACGCGCATTAGCGCCAGCCAGATTGATAGCCATTCCACTTGCGGTAGTGGTGCCAGAAAGGACAAACTGCTTTGCATCAAGCGTGGCATGTTCTTGCAGCTCAATACCAATATTGTCTAGGTAGCTGCGATCAGCGCCGCAGGTAAAGCTGGTCAGAATAACCTGTGCGTGTGGACGCGCTATAATGCGCAAACCTTGCGCTGCGGCAGGGGGCGCCGATTCTTCTTGGGCGGGAGCGTCGTTTGCAGTAGGAGGCATTGCATCTGCGGTGGCGCTACGTGTCTCTACGATAGTGATGGTTGTGGTAGCACCGTCTTCTACCACGATATCGGTGGTGAGGTAGGGGGCAGCGTCGGAAACAAGAATATTCACGTCTTGCGTGGTGTGTGCAGGAACAAACAACGTTGTACGCGCATCAGATATTTGGTCAATCCAGGTGGATGCTTGTGTTCCACAGCCCATTTCTAGCGCGGAGAGCTCTGCGCTGCGCGAAGGGAGCAGTGCAGCCTCGAAGGGTTTCTTGGCAGCGGGAACCGTAAGCGTAATATCGTTGATGTTCAAGTAATTCCAGGTCTGAGCAGGAGGGACGTTAACGTTTGTGAGCGTTTGTGTTGCCATTATCCAATCGCCCCTTCCATTTCGAGCTTGATGAGATTGTTCATCTCGACGGCATACTCTAAAGGAAGTTCCTTTGAGACGGGGTTTGCAAAGCCATTAACAACCATAGTGCGGGCTTCTTCTTCAGAAATACCACGGCTCATCAGGTAGAATATCGTGTCATCAGAAATGCGACCAATGGTTGCTTCGTGACCAACCGATGCGGTAGCGTTACGCACGTCCATGGCAGGGATGGTATCTGAACGGCTGATGTCATCCAACATAAGAGATGCACAACTTACGGTAGCTTTTGCGCGGTCTGCTGCGGGTGTTACTACAATGGAACTACGGAACGTAGAAATGCCCCCGCCCTTGGAAAGAGACTTGGTAGAGATAGATGTTTTGGTATCAGGAGCAGACATAATTACCTTGCAACCAGTGTCCAAATTTTGTGTGGCACCAGCAAAGGTAATGCCTGTAAATTCACAGGTAGAGCCTGCGCCTGTTAGAAAAGTGGAAGGGTAGAGGTACCCTACATGACTGCCAAAGCTGCCCGAGACCCATTCCATGTTGCCACCCTCTGCTACCTGGGCACGCTTGGTATTGAGGTTGTACATATTTTTGGACCAGTTTTCTATGGTGGAGTAGCGCAAACTTGCATGTTTGCCTACAAAGAGCTCTACTGCACCAGCATGAAGGTTGGCTACGTTATATTTAGGAGCCGAGCAGCCTTCAATAAAGTGTAATTTGGCGCCTTCTTCAACAATAATAAGCGTGTGCTCAAATTGCCCAGCTCCCGCGGCATTAAGGCGGAAGTAACTTTGTAGGGGGAATGCAACCTCTACGCCTTCAGGCACATATACAAACGAGCCGCCAGACCACACCGCTCCATGCAGTGCTGCAAATTTGTGATCATGAGGGGGAATGAGTTTCATAAAATGATCTTTGATAAGGTCTGCATACTCGCCATGCAAAGCTTCTTCAATGCCAGAATATACAACACCCATCTTGGATGCGGTGCTTTGCATATTATGGTATACCAGCTCAGAGTCATACTGGGCACCAACACCAGCTAAATATGCACGCTCTGCTTGAGGAATACCCAGACGCTCAAAGGTGTCACGTACTTCATCAGGCACATCTTCCCAAGTGCTTGCCTGTTTGGTTTTGGGTGCCACATAGGTGGAAATGTGATTTATATCTAAACCATCAATTGCGGGACCCCAATTAGCAGGCATTTCCATTTTTTGGTACAGCTCAAGTGACTTCATGCGCAAGTCGAGCATCCATGCGGGCTCTTGCTTTTTTTGAGAGATAGCCTCTACGATTTGGGGTGTGAGACCATCTGCATAACGCTCGTAGCCTTCTTCGGACTTAGTAAAGTCATACAGGCTGCGATCAATATCGTTTACCTGCTCTGTCATTATGCGTTGTCTTTCTGAGTAAAGTAGGACTCAAATTGCTCAAAGCCCTCACGATCAATCGTAGTGATAAGCTCAGCATCGCCTTCGGCAACCATGTGTCCACGCATCATGACGTGGGTTTTATCGACATCAAGGCGCTCAAGAATGCGTGTATTGTGCGTGATAACAATAAGGGCACCGTTGCAGGATTCGCGATAGGCTTCAATGCCACGAGAAACTACGCCCAAGGCGTCTACATCCAAGCCAGAGTCAGTTTCATCGAGAATAGCGAGTTTAGGCTGGAGCAACAAGAGTTGGAGCATCTCTACCTTTTTCTTCTCGCCACCAGAAAATCCTACATTGAGTTCACGATCCAAGTAAGAAAGATCCATGTCAAGCTGTGTTGCCAACTCGGCCACACGAGCACGGAACTGTTTGGACTTCATTTTGAGCTCAGGACGTTTATCTACAATGGCGCGCAAATAACTCCTCAGGGGTACACCTGGGATTTCTACAGGTGCTTGATAGGATAAGAAAATGCCTGATAGTGCGCGCTTATCGGAAGACAACTCGGTGATGTCCTGGCTGTCAAATACAAGTGAGCCACTCGTAACTTGGTAGACGGGGTCACCCATAATTACATGGCCTAAGGTGGATTTACCGGCACCATTATGACCCATTAAAACATGGGTTTGACCAGGTCTTACGTCAAGATTGATGTTGTGGAGGATGGCTTTATCCTCCGTGCCAGCACAAAGCTCGCTTACGCGAAGCAGAGGTTGTGTCATTGTTTCTCTCCTCACGCCCCCAAGGGGACTCCTCCTCATATGAAGTAGGGATGGCCATGAGCGATGACACCTTGTTTGGTGCTTAAAAAGTTAACCATGGCAAATAAAACCTACTTCAGCACTAGGATATTATCCCTCAAAGAGCGCACTTTATTCCTACAACTTTTTGGGTATTTTAGGAATCACAGCCTATATTCACAGCAACGTAACAATGCCATGGGCATTTCTGCAGCAAAGTGCCGTAGAATAATACGAATTACGTAGTATGAGATTTCCATCTGGATTTCTAAAAAAAGATGTTGCACAGGAGCACGCATGACGCTTTCCCAGCAGGATGTGGCCAGCATTGCTGACTACGCGCGCATAGCTTTGTCTGAGGATGAGCTAGCGCATATGACAAGCTATCTTAATGAGGCAATAGAACTCTTGGAACCCATTCGCCAATATGAACTTGATGGTGTTGAGCCCACGTATCATCCTATTGGTGATTTGTCTAATGTTATGGGTGAAGATGAAGTAGATTGTGATGTTCGTGCACTGGATGTAGATACCGCGCTGTCCAATGCGTCTGCTACACACGAGCGCTTTTTCCGTGTTCCCTCTATTTTGGGCGATGAAGGAGGGGATCGCTAATGGCTACTCTTGATGAACTTTCTGCGGCGCAGATTGCTGCAGGTGTTGTTGCTGGTGAGTTTTCTGCCACTGAGGTGGCCCAGGCATCCCTTGATGCAATCGAGAAACGCGATGGAGCCATACAGGCATTTTTACAGGTATCAGCTGATTTAGCACTCGAAGCTGCTGCAATTACTGATAAAAACCGTGCGGCTAAAAAGCAATTGGGTGCTTTAGCTGGTGTGCCCGTTGCCTTTAAAGATAACCTTCATTTGGTGGGAACTCGTACTACCTGCGCTTCCAAAATGTTAGAAAACTATGAGAGTGTGTTTACGGCTACCTGCGTTTCTCGCATGCTTGCAGCAGGTGCCACTCCTATGGGCAAGACCAATATGGATGAGTTTGCCTTTGGTTCTTCTACGGAGTCCAGTTATTTTCATCCTACGGCAAATCCTTGGGATACGTCGCGTGTTCCCGGAGGCTCTTCGGGCGGTTCTGCTGCTGCGGTTGCTGCAGGAGAAGTGAGCTTGAGTTTAGGTTCCGATACAGGAGGATCAATTCGTCAGCCGGCATCATTTTGTGGTGTTGTGGGATTTAAGCCAACTTATGGCGTCGTGTCTCGATATGGTGTTGTAGCTTTTGGCTCTTCTCTTGATCAGGTTGGTCCTTTTGGGCGCAGCGTAGAAGATGTTGCTTTGGCTATGAATGCTCTGGTTGGTGCAGGCGCTGACCCTCTGGATTCTACGAGTCAAGCATATGCCGTAGATTTTATGAGTTCGTTGCACAATCCCATTGAGGGCAAGCGCATAGGTATTGTTCGGTCCCTGTTAGATATGGAAGGCATTACTGCTGAGGTGCGCGATGCCATGCAGCAGGCAATGAGCGCTTTTGAACGCCTGGGTGCCGTGCTTGTAGACGTAGAGCTTCCTCATATTGGTGCAGCTATTGCGGCATATTATGTCATTGCACCCTGTGAGGCTTTTTCTAATCTTGCCCGGTTTGACGGTGTGCGCTATGGCTATACTGAGCCTCATTGCAGCTCTCTTGCCGAGCAAACCTCTCGGAGTCGTGCGCTTGGTTTTGGCCAAGAGGCACGCCGCAGGCAACTGCTTGGTGCATATTTACTTTCTAGTGAGGCATACAACAAGTATTACTATCCTGCTCAGCAGGTGCGTACCCTCATTACAGAAGATTATGTGCAGGCATTTACCAACTGTGATGCCTTGTTATTGCCCACTTCACCCACGACGGCCTTCTCGTTTGGCCAAATGGGAGACCCTACGCAAATGTATGCATCAGATTTGTTTACCATTTCCAACAATATTGTGGGTAACGGAGGCATTTCTGTGCCCATGGGCCTGGGCACTCAGACAAACATGCCCCTGTCCGTTCAGCTGCAAGGCCCTGCCTTTGCAGATCAAACGTTGCTACAGATTGCCTTTGCATTGGAGCAAGAAGTAAAGGCAGGTCTGGGCGTGGCAC
The DNA here is from genome assembly GCF_034113385.1 of Atopobium sp. Taxonomy (NCBI): domain Bacteria; kingdom Bacillati; phylum Actinomycetota; class Coriobacteriia; order Coriobacteriales; family Atopobiaceae; genus Atopobium; species Atopobium sp. Next base: position 23,646 of record NZ_JAXEXL010000009.1, read on the forward strand.
CCACCTGTGCTGGTAAGGGAGGTGAGCTTGCATGAAGAAGCTAGCTGAGGTTTTGCAAGATTGGGAAGCTGTTATTGGCTTGGAAGTGCATACAGAGCTCACAACGCTTGAAACCAAGATGTTTTGTAATTGTCGTCTAAGCCATGATGACGAACCTAATGCTAACGTTTGCCCCGTATGCCTAGGCTTACCAGGAGCGCTGCCAGTACCTAATAAAAAGGCAATCGAATCCATTGTTATGGCAGGCCTTGCTACTAACTGCCAAATCATGCGCCATTCAATGTTTTATCGTAAGCATTATTTTTATCCTGACATGGCCAAGAACTTTCAGACTACGCAGGGGCCGGTAGCATTTTGTATGCATGGTAATCTTGAGCTTGAGGTACGTGGCGCTGGCGCAGCAGAGCGTCCAGACTTTGCATACACAACAGCTACTGGCGAGAAAATCGAGCAAGCAGAGGATGGTTCCTATACTGTTCCCATTCGCATTTTGCGTATCCACATGGAAGAAGATGCAGCAAAAATGGTGCATGTGGGTGGTACAGAAGGCCGTATTACTGCCGCAACAGAATCTTTGATTGATTACAATCGCTGTGGTACTCCGCTTATTGAATTGGTTACAGAGCCTGATTTGCGCACGCCAGAAGAGGCTCGTCTGTTTATGGAAACGCTCCAACAAACCTTCCGCACGCTGGGCATTTCTGACTGTTCTCTCGAGAAGGGCTCTATGCGCTGCGATGGCAACGTTAGCTTGCGTCGCCGCGGCTCCACCAAGTTGGGCACTAAAACAGAGATGAAAAACATGAACTCTTTTAAGAGTCTACACGACGCTTTAGAGTATGAGATTTGCCGTCAAGCAGAAGTGCTCGAAGAGGGCGGCATCATCTATCAAGAAACGCGCCACTGGGAACCTGCACACAAACGCACCGTTGTTATGCGCGTAAAGGAAACAGCAGATGACTACCGCCTGTTCCCCGACCCTGATTTAGCACCATTTGATTTATCTGATGAGTTTATTGCTGCTTGCGCACGGCGCATTCCAGAGCTGCCTCGCCAGAAGCGTGACCGCTATGTAGCAGACTATGCGCTCAAACAGGCTGATGCCTCACAGATTGCAGCAGATCTTGCGAGCGCCTCGCTTTTTGAGAAGTGCGTGGAGCTTGTAGAAGCGCGCGCCATTCCCACCGTTGCTAACGTGCTGGTAAACCTGCTTCCTGGCTATGATGTTTCTGAGCCACAACAAGTAGCCAGCCTTGCCGAGCTTCTTTACAGCGACGCTATTACTTTTGCTCAGGCACGAGAAGTGCTGGATGCTATTACTGGTACTACTATCGACCCTGTTAAGGTTGTGGATGAGCGTGGTATGCGCCAGACTACAGACGTGGATGCACTTCAGGCCATAGTAGATGAGGTGCTGGCTCGCAGTACTGATCAGGTGCAGCAATATCAAAACGGCAATACTAAGGTCATTGGCTTTTTGGTGGGGCAGTGCATGAAGGCTAGCAAGGGCACCGGCAATCCTAAACTATTTAATCAACTGCTTGTACAGAGTCTTTCTCAATAGCGCATCAGCATCTATGCACAGGCATGCACACCAGATGGACCAAACCTATTACATATATATCCTGCGTTGTGAAGATAACAGCCTCTACACTGGCATAACCGTGGACGTGGCGCGTCGTCTATCTGAGCATATTGATGGGGGTCTTAAGGGCGCAAAGTATACGCGTACGCATAAGCCTGTAGCACTGGAGGGTTTGTGGAAAACGCAGGGTAAAGCTGCTGCTTCATGGCTTGAGTGGCGTATAAAACGGCTGTCTCGTATACAAAAAGACCAACTTTTAGCGGCGCCACAACAGGTATGTGAATTGGCGGTATCTGCACAAAAACTGGAGTGGACCTTTGAAGTAGTACCTGTATCAGAGCGTGCATACTTAGGGGAGGGGCTTAATGGCAAAACATCTGTATCTGATGCGTCATGCGCTAACCGTCTTTAATGAACGAAAAAAGATTCAAGGTTGGTGTGATTCTCCGCTTTCACCCTACGGAGAAGCTCAGGCAAAGCGTGTGGCAGATATGTTGGATGAGCGTGGGATTAGTTTTGATCATGCGTATTGTTCAACTTCGGGTCGTACGGCACAAACGCTCATGCTTGCCACGCGCAACAAGATGCCCTTTGAACGCTTAGATGACCTGCGCGAGTTTGGCTTTGGCTTACTTGAAGGAGAGAGTGTTGCGCTGGCACCTCCTACGCCCTTTGGTGCTGCATTGGTGCAGTATGGTGGCGAATCTGCCTACCAAGTAACAAGGCGCATGGTACGTGCTCTTACCCAAATTATGGATAAGCCAGACCATCAAAATGTGTTGGCAGTCAGTCACGGCTCATCCTCATTGGCATTTTTTGAGGCATATAGCAGCTCAAGTAAAATCAAACTAGAAATGCCTGGTATCTCTGGCAATAAATCTGTAGCAGTGCCAGGCAATGCATCCATCATTCACTATAGCTATGAGAAGGGCCAGTTTAGCGCCCAAGAGCTTATGGTTCCTGATTTTAGTGGCCTGGATACACTTCGCCTTAACGAGAAGACCATTCATCCCAGCTGGTTATATGAACACATCTAAGCGCTGCAGCTGAATGTCATCTTCGCTATAGTTAACACGGTATGTAACACTGCTGTAAGGAGGTCCATTTTGGATCGCACAACAATTGCTGCTTTATATGCAACGCCTCAGAACTATGATGGCGTTGAAGTGCTTTGCGCGGGCTGGATTCGTTCTGTGCGCGACATGAAGAACTTTGGATTTGTAACGCTTAATGATGGCAGTTGCTTTAAAGACCTGCAGGTTGTTATGAACCGCGATCAGCTTGACTGCTACGATCAGATTGCCGCCCAAAACGTGGGCGCTGCACTTATCGTGACCGGTAAGCTTGAACTTACCCCCAATCGTCCTCAGCCTTTTGAGCTGCAAGCATGCACGATTAAAGTGGAGGGTGAGTCCAGTCCTGATTACCCCATGCAAAAAAAGCGCGCTTCTCGGGAGTTTTTGCGCACACAGCAGCATCTACGTAGTCGCACCAATTTGTTTCGTGCAGTCTTTCGTGTTCGTTCTGTGGCCGCCTTTGCTATTCATGAGTTCTTTCAGACGCGTGGCTTTGTGTATGTAAACACGCCCATCATTACCGCCTCTGATGCCGAGGGTGCTGGCGAGATGTTCCGTGTAACAACGCTGGATATGAGCAACCCTCCAAAGCTTGCGGATGGCAGTATTGATTGGTCCAAGGACTTCTTTGGCAAGGCTACCAACCTTACGGTTTCTGGTCAGCTTCAGGCAGAGAACTTTGCTTTGAGCTTTGGTGATGTATACACCTTTGGCCCTACGTTCCGTGCAGAAGATTCCAACACACGCCGTCATGCTGCCGAGTTTTGGATGGTGGAGCCCGAGATGGCTTTTGCTGACCTTAACGATGATATGGCCTGTGCAGAAGAGATGCTCAAGTATGTTATTTCTTCTGTCATGGATGCATGCCCTGATGAGCTGGCTATGCTTACAAACTTTGTTGATAAGGGCTTGCTTGAGCGCTTGAAGCATGTTGCTTCTTCTGATTTTGCGCGCGTAACCTATACAGAGGCTATTGGCATACTTCAAAAGGCCGTGGAAAATGGCCACAAATTTGAATATCCCGTGTCTTGGGGCGTTGATCTACAAACTGAGCACGAGCGTTTCTTGACGGAGGAACACTTTGGGAAGCCAACCTTTGTAACTGATTATCCTGCAGCCATTAAAGCGTTTTACATGCGCTTAAATGATGATGGCAAGACTGTTGCTGCTGCAGACTGTTTAGTTCCAGGTATTGGAGAGATTATTGGTGGTTCTCAGCGTGAAGAGCGTTTAGACCTGCTGGAGCAGCGTATTCGTGATTTGGGCATGGATCCTGAAGAGTACCGTTACTACTGTGATTTGCGTAGGTATGGTAGCTGTCGCCACGCAGGTTTTGGTTTGGGATTTGAGCGCCTTGTTATGTATCTCACCGGTGTGGATAATATCCGCGACGTCTTGCCGCATCCTCGCACGGTAGGTAATGCAGACTTTTAAGAATGCTGTGGTACAGCTGGTAGCATAGCGCCTAGCAGAGCGCCTAAAAAAATAAAAAAGTGCAAAAACACGGTCAGTTTTATGACTGGCCGTGTTATTATATAACGCAGAGGGTATAACTAAATTATACTAAGTCATACCAAAACTAAAGCAGAGACGCACATGCAAGACAAAATGACACCGGTAGTAGCTAAGATTCTTCCGTCCGAGAAGGACAAGTTTTTTGCTGCTACAGAACAAATTGGCACCACACCCTCTAATGCAATTAGGATGTTTATCTCGGCATTTAACAAAGCCGGGACATTTCCTTTTGAGATTGGCGTGTCCTCTCGTGAGGTTCTCGACAAATAGTGTCCGAGTAACCCGCTACCATAGGGTTGTATACATCTTGGGACGGGACCGCTATGTCTGTTAATTACATTTCTATAGAGACAAGTGCGCTGCTATCACAGCCTGTATTGGAGCATATACGTGCTTCTCTTAGGCGTTGTGGGCGTGCGGTGCTACTCGTACCGAGCTATGATAAGGTGCTTGAGGCACAGCGTGCGCTTGCTGCACATGAAGGGTTTACGCTTGGAGTAACGGTGTGTACCGTATCTTCTTGGGTGGAAGACCAGTGGCGCTTGTATGGTTCGGGCGAGCGCATCATTGACCAAGCCTCACGCGTAATCTTGGCGCGCATTGCTTTAGATACCTATATTAACCAGCATAAAGAAAGTACCGTGCACACTGGTGAAGGCAGTTTGCGAGTGCTTGCTCAGATAGCACAAGATGGCCTTTTTGCTATTCCAAGCAAGGATGGTCAGTTGGTGGCAGAGCAGCTGCCTGTGAGTGCTCAGGCATCAATAGCATCTACCTATAGTGCTGGTGAGCTGGACATCTTGCGCTGTCTTTCTTTATATAAGCAGCTTATGGTAGCCCATCAGTTTATTGAGTCATGCGAGGTATTTGCTCGTTTGGGACAGGTGCTGCCATGCGATGCCGCTATGCCTTCAGTGGTGTTTGCGGGTTTCTTGAACTTCTCGGCAGCGCAAGAAAAATTGATTGAAGGCTTGGGAAGTCTGTATGAAGTTACCGTTGTGTGTTGTAACAAGCAGCTGGGCACCGAGCCGTTGCAAAGCGATATTGCTATAGAGCTGTTGCATGCAGCTGGTCCTTTGGCAGAGTGGGAACTTGTTGCTTCACAAGTAGCAGCGTTGGTATCACGGGGTGTGCGCAATATTGTGGTGTGTAGCAACAAAACGTACGATGCATGGAATCAGCTTATGCCTAAGTTGATTCAGCAACAGATACAGGCACAATGTCGTGTTGCTACGCCTGTTTTTTCTACCGTTGCGGGCGTTGGATTTCTTAATTTTGCTGCTTGCGTTGCTCGTTTGATAGAGCTTGAGCAAACGTGGCCCGAGCCACTAGAAGGTCCTTGGGGAGAAGAGAAAGTCCTCGGGCCTATGGACTGGTGGGCACCAGCTCCGCTCATAGATTTCTTATTGTCTGATAGTGCAGGTACGGATGTTAAGCAAATCTGGCAGTTGGATCGTCGGTGGCGAGGCAATCGTATTCTGACGCCTACTAAGGTATTGGCAGACTTGGGGAAGACATCGTTTACTTCTGCGCGTGTGGCACAAGCAGTTCGTGATCTGCAGCGTGGCAAAATTGGTGCTGCTGCCGATAAAATCCGTTTAGCGCTTGAAGCTCAATATGCTGCAAGTCCATCCATGCATCTGCAAAATCAGATTGCCATTATGGCAACTCTTGCAGCTACTGCCCGTCAAATTGGTACGCTATATCCACAAGAAGAGCAAGACCTTGGTTCATATCTGCAAAAGGTTGTTGCGCTTCTGAGAGTGCTTATGGAGCGCACAAGTCTTGTTGCTTCAAGTAAAGCGCGTGCAAAGCAGGATTGTGAGCCTGATGATACGCAGCTTGATATGCAGGTTGATACACAGGCCAAGCACGTTGCCACCGGTCGTACCGAGCCAGCGTTTGATGCAGCTTGTGTGCGCATTATGTCACAGCAAGACGCGGCATTGCTGGAGCCTCGTAGCGTAGAGGCGCTTATCTACACGGGTATGACCACAGCAGAGATGAGCATTGTGGTTGATGATGGCGCCTGCATGCAGTTAGAAGACAAGCTGCAGGTGTATCGTCCTACTAAAGATTTGATGTCAGTTCGTACCCAGTTTTTACGAGCGCTTGAGGCTCCCACAAAATACCTTATGCTTGAGCGTTCGCTTACCGATGATGATGCAAAACCTACATTTCCAGCTGTTATGTTGTCTGAGTTTATGCAGTTTTATGGGTGTGATTCTGATAAACCTTCCAAGAAAAATACCGTGCCTTTTGTTATCCATTCTGCAGGTGAGGATGCAGTTACGCAAAATATTTCTGCCGCACGTACACGTGATATACCAGACCAGATATGCAACCCATCTGCCGCTGGCAAGGTGAGCGATGAGCTCACGCCTTTGGTGGTGGCGGGTCGCAAGACAACGCTGCCCAATGAAGGACTCATGCTTTCTGCTTCGCAAATTGAGTCATATTTGGAATGTCCTTATAAGTGGTTTAGCTTACGTCGCCTTGGCTTGAGCGGTATTGATGCGGGTTTTTCTAACTTGGAAAAAGGGTCGTTTGCTCACCGCGTGCTTGAAGTAACACATCGTGCACTGTTGCGTGAGGCTGCTGGCGTAGAGCCCTTTGGTGACCTAGGTAAAGATGCTTTTGTAGACCCGCGCGAGCGCATTGCTGGCTCACGTATTACCAGTCAAACAATTGGTCGCGCGCGGGAGCTTTTGGCAAGTGAGTTTGATGCTCATTATGTGCATCAGCTTCAGCGTGCCGAGAAGTTCCGTGATCAAGCGCTTGTGCCTCATGTGGCTTCTCAAAAAGAAGAACTTCAATACTTCAAAGAAGATCTGTTAGAGTCTTTATCGTTCCAAGAAGACAAATTGCTTGGATTTGAGCCTCGTTATTTTGAGCTGCGTTTTGGTGGCAAGGATGGAGTTTTAGTAACGTATGCAGGCGCTAACTTTGTTGGAAGTATTGATCGTATTGATGTAGATGAGCAAGGTCATGCTCTTATCATTGATTACAAATACAAGGGGTCTTTGGGTAATGAGTACAAGCTGTTTAACAAAGATGATGAGTTTGAACCACAATCGCTTCCGCGCCATGTGCAATCACTCATATATGCGCAGGTAGTTCGCAAATATTTGGCTGAACACAATCTTATTTCAGCGGGCGCTGTGTACTTAGGTATTAAGCGTCCCTATGATATAGCGGGAGCCATGCCGGCTTCTATGGCTGAGCGTGTGTGGGGACAGCAATGGGCAGATCGTTTTAAAAGTATGTGTGTGGGAGAAACTATTGAGGACTTTTACACCTATCTTGATACCTGTGAAGAACGTATTGCCCAGTATATTGAGCTTTTAAAGGCTGGTTACATTGAGGCTAAGCCTCTTGATGATCGGGCCTGTCATTATTGTCCTGTTACCAACTGTGAAAAGAGGCGTGCCTAATGGACTTTTCAACCTTTATGGAGGGGCAAAAGAAGACCATTACCACCCTCGATACTACGTTATTTGTTGCCGCTGGTGCAGGTTCAGGCAAAACATTTACGCTTACCCAGCGCGTGGCTTGGGCACTTATGCCTGGTTCTGGCAAAGAGGGCAAGCCGTATTTAGATTCTCTCGATCAGTTGCTGGTTATTACCTTTACCCGTGCGGCAGCAGAAGAAATCAAAGAACGTGTGCGTACCACCCTCAAAAAAGAAGGGCTTACTCAGGCAGCTCTTGAGGTAGATGGTGCTTGGATTTCTACCATTCATGGTATGTGTGGCCGTATTTTGCGTGCTCATGCATTTGCTTTAGGCATTGACCCTGAGTTTAAGATGTTGGATTCAGTGGACCAAGCTCAGCTTATGAACACGGCAATTGAAGAGGTACTTAAGCTGATTGAAGGGGATTTACAATACGCTCCTTTGTTTAAGGTACATCGTGCTCGTGCTAAAACCATGCGTAATGATGAGTCTAAACAATCAGTTGCTGGCATGATTTTTGACCTCATGCAAACGGTAACCAATTCTCCGGTTGGTTTTGATGCGGTAACCTTTCCAGGCACACCATATGGAGCGGTAAGCTCTGCAACTGAGCTTACCAATCGGTATGAGGAATTGTTATCCGCTGCTTATGAGGCAAAAAAGCCTGAAGAGCTTACCAACCCACTTAAAGAAGCTATACAAAAACTCAACGAGTTTGCTTGTATGGCGCCTGGTCTTCAAACAGCTTCTGCGATGCTTGATATGGTAGCAACACTTCATCGGCCTAACGGCACTGTGTGGCGTGGTAAGGTGCTGGGCCCACTCTGCAAAGAAGTGCAATATGCCTACGATGCTGCGTTGTTTGAAGCCACCCTTGCTCATGAGCAGGAATTGAGTCCGCTTCTTATGTCACTTGCGCGTCGGGTGTGGGAACAGTATCAGTTGCTTAAACAAAAACAAAGTGCACTGGATAATGATGACCTTCTTACAATGGCAGCAGACGCGCTTCAGCAGCACCCAGAGATTGCCGCACAGTATGCTAATCGCTTTAAATTAGTCATGGTGGATGAGTTTCAAGATACGAGTGAGCAGCAAGTGCGTATGATTAAGTTGCTTGCTGGTCCTGACGCATGCCACCTCACAACTGTGGGCGATGCTCAACAGTCCATTTATCGTTTTCGCGGTGCAGATGTAGATGTCTTTTTGCGCAGGGGAGACGAGTTGGATGAATCGCATAAACCGCAGCTGAGTGAGAACTTCCGCAGCCACGATGACATATTACGTTTTGTTGCGACGGTGTGTGGAGCTCCAAACATGCTTCCTCACTTCATGGACCTTATCGCCAAACGCAAGGAAGAAGATGGATACCTTGCGGCTGATGTGCCACGCATATACGCTGAGGTGACCAAGCGTGTTTATGGGGTAAGCAAACAATATGGAGTTGTGGCAGCGGCGGAGCAGGTGGCTGACCGCATTGCGTATTTTGTCAACAAGAAACAGGTTAAACCTGGCGATATTGCACTGCTCATGGGTAAGCTTACCAATGCCCAGTTGTACGTAGAGGCGTTGCGCGCTCGCGGTATTGACAGTGTGGTTACGGGAGGCTCGGGCTTCTCGTCTGCGCCTGAAGTTTTGACCGTTGCCAATTTGGTAAGTGCTTTGGCTAACCCCTATAGTTCAAATCGCTTATTTGAACTGCTTACCAGCGATATGTTTGCCTTGGATGCAGACGATATGGTGCTTTTGGGCACCGCGCTTGATGAAGAAACTCAGGGAGCCTATAAACAGCCTATCGAGTTTGGCCTTTGGGCGGAAGAGCTTCCTTTTAAACAAAAGCCATCGGCTCGTTTGCAAGTTGCTCGTAGGGTGCTCAACCAGGCATGGGCTGAGCTGCCCTCTAAGCCTTTGTATGAAGTGGTTCGTCACGCGCTCCATGCCTCTGGCTGGCTTGCTCGTCTGGAACATACCAGCGCGGCAAATGATGCCGTAGCTGCAAATATATTGGCATGCGTGCGGTATCTTAAGCAGTTGTGTGATACGTATTGTTTGGGTGCAAGCCAAATGAGTGCGAGGTTTGATGCGTGGCTGGCTCAGTCAAAGATTGCTCCTGCAACCTTGGTAGGAAGTGAGCTTAATGCAGTTTCTGTTATGACCATTCACGCGTCAAAAGGTCTTGAGTTTCCGCTGGTAGCGGTTGTAGATGCGCTTGATGATGCTCCATGTAAGCCCAGCGCAAGCGGTCTTTTGGCAACCTATCAAGATGACAAAATTATGTGTGGCTTGCGTCCATCTGGTGTTAGTCCTGCCCAAAATTATGAGTTGCCTGAACGCATGAGCACATCATGTTCTGCAGCAGATGTTCGCATGCTTTTGGAAGAACGTAATGCGGTGGGTGAAGCTGCCGAGAAAATCCGCCTGTTGTACGTGGCACTTACGCGCGCTAAAGAGACGGTCATACTGCATGTGCCACTCCTCTTAAGCTCCAAGAGCATAACTCCTGCATTGGGGGCTCAGGTGGGAGAGATACTCTTTGGAAATGTGCGCGAGCTTGCCGCTGGTGCGCATGATGTTGTCTGTGACGCAGGGGCGCGCGGCATTGCTCGCGTGGTTTGTTTGAGTGCTCATACAGATGAAGCGGGTAATAAGCTTATAGAAGCAGACGACCCCTCTGACTGTGGAGTTGCTCAGAAACTCCTACAGCTCAGCTCGGGCGAAGAGGGCATGGATGTCCAGTCTGTGGCGCCTCAGGCGTTTCAATTGTATGTGCCTGCTACTGCCAAGCAGCCTCAGCAGTCTGGCATACAGCTGCGTGAGGGAGTGTATAGCTATTCTGCTATAGCAGCTCAACTCAGCAAAAACACAGAGTTGCAGGCAGGCCTTCCGCAAGATACACATGCCTATGTAAACTTTGGTTTAGCTACAGCTGTGGATGTGAGCCAGGGTGTTTCTGTAGTGGATGAGTTTGCAAACAGACCCGCAGGAGACGGCTCCAATTCAGCATTGCTTTTTGTTCATGACGATAATCCCGATGATACCCAACCCAAAGCTACTAACTTAGGTTCTGCGTTCCATGAGCTTGCTCAGATAATGGTGCAAACTCGTTCGTCTGTCTCGCCAGAGCAAATTGAGCGTCTTGCTCTGAGCTGGGAGTGTAGCCGAACACAAATACAACGCTTGCAGCTTGCTTTGCAGCGTTGGGAGCACTCTGATATTCGCGCCGAAGCTTTAACATATGCGCAGGTACAGCCTGAGGTCCCATTCTTTTGTGAGCGCGTGTCTGACTTTGGACGCTATATAGAAGGCGCGCTTGATCTTTTGTGCACCAATCCGGGCGAGAAACACGCGTTGGTGGTGGATTATAAAACTGGTGATGCCCATAAGACACCAGAGCAGCTGTATGACAGCCATGCCATGCAGGCACAAATCTATGCAGATGTGCTCTTAAGGCAAGGTTTTGAGTCTGTTGAATGTGCTTTTGTATGTGTTGAACGTGATGATGGCACGGGGCAACCTGTGGTAGTTCGGTATACGTTTTCTGAAGCTGCAGGAAGCAAAAAATAGTGCAAAGCATGATGGCTGTGTTTGGGCTATGCTTGTGCAATAACAAACACCTGTTCTAGGTTTACGGGGGTCTTTCGGATGGCATTTGTCCACCTACATAACCACTCTGACTTTTCCATTTTAGATGCTGCAACACGTATTTCTGGAATGGTAAAGAAGGCAGTAGACGAGCATATGCCTGCATTGGCTCTTACAGACCATGGTTATATGTTTGGCATTCCTAATTTTGACTTGGAATGTCGTAAATATAATGATGGCGCTGCAGATATGATGCAGTGGCGCCATGATGTTGAGTGCTTCCAAAAGGGATTGACTTTGGAAGAGCCCGCTGCAGATAAAGCGGATGCTTTGCCACATGATTGTGCTCATGCACAGTGGGAAGCAGATGTTGCCATTTGGAATCAAACACATGATCTTGAGGCAGTAAAAGCCAATAAACCCGCTTTGCTTATCCAGCCCATTTTTGGCTGTGAGGCCTATTTCATTAAAGATGAATGTATTCCACGTGGTACCAAGCAGCAGCGTTTTCATCTCATTTTGCTCGCAAAAAATGAGACAGGCTATGTAAACCTCATTCGGTGCATGTCTAAGGCCGCTGGTCATGAGATGATGTATTACAAGCCCCGTGTTACCTTAGATATGCTGCGAGAATATCATGAAGGCATTATTTGTCTGAGTGCCTGCGTACAGGGAATTATCCCATGGAACGTGCGTAATGGTAACTTTGAAGAGGCAGAGCAGTGGGCGCGCACCTATAAAGAGATTTTTGGTGATGACTTTTATATAGAAATCCAAGACCATGGGCTGCAGCCGGCAGAGTGGAATGGCTGGAGTGACCGCACCCTTGCTGAGCACTTGGTAAAAATGGCAGACCGCTTGGATATTAAGGTGGTTGCCACAAATGATGTTCATTACTTAAAGCGTGAAGATGCTGAAGTACAAGATATTGTGAGTTGCATTGGTACCGCTTCTCGTATTGATGATACCAATCGTAAAAAAATGGATGGCACCGAGTTTTACATGAAGACGGAAGCAGAAATGCGTTCCATTTTTGATTGGTGTCCTCAGGCGTTGGACAATACACTAGAAGTTGCTCAGAAGTGTACGTATGAGCTGGATTGGTCCAGCATGTACTTGCCTCAGTATCCTGGTTTGCGCCAAGGAGAAACAGCAGAAGCGCGGTTCCGTGAGGAATGTGAAAAAGGCCTTGCTATTCGTTATGGTAAGGACTGGCGCGATGTAGTTATCAATGGCATCAATGTACAAGAGCGCTTTGAATACGAGTATAAAGTTATTTGCGATAAGGGCTTTGCAAACTACTTTTTGATTGTTCAGGATTATGTACAGTGGGCTAAAGATCAGGGTATTGGTGTAGGACCAGGTCGTGGATCTGCGGCGGGCGCTATTGTTGCCTATGCTTTAAACATTACAACTTTTGATCCGCTGGAAAACGGTCTTATGTTTGAGCGCTTCTTATCACCTGAGCGCTCCGAGATGCCCGATATTGATATGGACTTTGAGGATGAGCACCTCCAAGATGTATTGGCGCATGTGCGTGAAGTCTACGGAGAAGACCACGTTTGTAAGGTCATTACCTACTCAACTATCAAGGCTAAGCAGGCTATTAATGATGCGGCGCGTGTACTTGGTCAGCCCGTATATGCTGCTCAGCGGCTATCCAAGATGTTATCGAGTGACCCTAAGCTTGCACTTTCCCATGCGCTTCACCGAAGTGAAAAACACCCCGAGCAATTCTCGCCAGATTTTGAGCAAGCCTATAACGAGGATGCAGAGGCACGTGCTGTTATTGATGCTGCTCTTTCTATCGAAGGCCTGACTCGTGGCGAGGGCGTGCATGCCTGTGCAACGCTCATTGCTCCTACACCAGTAACAGACCATGTACCTACTAAATTGGACACTAAAGGTGACGTTACCATTACTCAGTATGAGGGTCATTCGGTGGCAGATATGGGTCTGCTTAAGATGGACTTTTTGGGCTTACGCACACTTACGGTCATTAACAAGGCCTTACGTAATATTAAGGCAGCTTATCCTACTGCTTTAGACGTTCAAAAGATGCCCCAAACGGTACAAGACACCATTAAGCCTGGTGCTACCGGCGTAGATATTGATGTCGATAAGGTCGATTTTTCTGATCCTAAAATCTATGAGTTGTTGGGTTCTGGTCATACAGCTGGTGTTTTTCAGGTTGAGTCTGCGGGTATGACGGCAACTATTAAGAACATGCAGCCCAAAAAATATAGCCAGATTGTTGCACTTATCGCTCTGTACCGTCCAGGTCCTTTGGGTGCTGGTATGGTTACCAGCTATATCAATCGTATGAATGGCAAGGAACCCATTGTCTTTTATGATGATCGATTGGGAGAGATTCTTAATGAGACCTACGGTACCATTGTGTACCAAGAACAGGTCATGCAGATCTCCGTTAAAATGTCCAACTTTAGTGCTGGTGAATCTGATTCACGCATTCGTAAGCCTGTAGCAAAGAAGAAAATCAAACTGCTTACGAGTACTGTTTTCCACTGGGACAATGGTAAGGATGAGACCACCTATGACCACTGGATGAATGGTGCGGTGGATAATGGTTATGAACGTGCAACCGCTCAAAAAATTTGGGATGACGTTTTAGAGTTTGCATCCTATGCATTTAACAAGTCTCACTCTGCGGGTTATGCCATTTTGGTTATGCAAACAGCCTGGATTAAGGCGCATTTTCCTCGTGAGTACATGGCGTCTGTTCTTACTTCCTACATGGGTAAGACCGATAAAATTGTGCACTATGTTAACTCTTGCCGCCGTGAAGGTCTTCAGATTTTGCCGCCAGACATCAATGAATCTGGTCGTGAGTTCACGGCTGTTGAAGACGGCATTCGCTTTGGTTTTGCGGGTATTCGTGGTGTAGGTGACGGCGCTGCAGACTGTATTATTGCAGAGCGCACGTCTGGCGGACCATTTAAAAATATCCATGACTTTGTTGATCGTGTAGATGCAAGCCAGGCAAACCGCCGTGTTGTGGAAGCACTGGTAAAGGCTGGTGCTTTTGACTCAACCGGATATACACGCATGCAGTGCATGTCCTTTATTGACAAGAACAACCCCGAGAATATTATTGATGCAGCAACGCGCCATCAGAAGGATCGCGCTTCTGGCCAGGTTTCCATGTTTGATATGTTCGCAGAGGCAGATGGCTTTACTTCAGATGTACCTGAGCCTGATGGCATTGAGTGGGACCGTTTGATGAAGCTTGCTCTTGAAAAGGACGTTTTGGGCATTTACGTCTCTGATCATCCCTTGGCGCCGTATGAATATACTCTGTCTAAGGCGCGTGACTATACCATTGATGCCATCGAGGAATCAGAGGATGTAGAGGATTACACAACAGGTGGAACAACCACACGCTATCGTATCCCTGACGGAAAAACGCTTTGGATTGCTGGTATGGTTTCCAGCTTACAGCGTAAGTCCACCAAAAAAGGTGATCCTATGGCTCTGATTACCGTGGAAGACATGGGAGGAGAAGTTTCCGTTGTTATTTTCCCTAAGCTGTATAAAAAGTCTGCTGCTGCTTTAACGCCTGAAGTGAACGAGCAAACAGGAGAAACAGCAGGAGAGGCCTTTGTTCGCATTAATGGCAAGCTTGAACGCGGTGATCGTGGTGTGCAAATTATCGCTCAGGAAATTGAGGCTTTACAGCTGGACGAGAAAACCAACCAGCCCAAAGTACTAGAAATTCTTATACCTTCTAGCAGCTTTTCTCGTCACTATATGGAAGAAATCAAGGCAGTTATCTGCAGGTATGAAGGTATGGATCGGGTGGAAATTCGCATGGAGATGACTACAGGCGAAACCATGCGTATGGAGTTGCCTTGTAGGGTGGATGCTGGAAACTTTGTGCTTCGTGCAGAGCTTGATGATTTATTACGTGGCGTCGGAAAAACTATGGTTGGTTAGGGTACGCTTGCAAAGGTTTATACACTCATGCCCTATACATTGGAGAAAGCACATGTCTAATACTGGAAAGAAACTTTCTGTCCACTACCGTGGCACGCTTGAGGACGGTACTCAGTTTGATAGTTCGTATGATCGCGGGCAAACCTTGCAGTTTACCTGTGGCGCTGGCCAGATGATTGCTGGCTTTGATAGAGCGGTTGAGGACATGCAGGTAGGAGAGAAGAAGAAGGTTTTGCTACAACCTTCCGAGGCATATGGCGAGCGCAATGAGGACCTAGTGATTGCATTTCCCAAAAGTTCTGTTCCCCAGGCGGAACAGCTGCATGAGCATGACCAGGTTTCTTTAGCGGGTCCTGGTGGTATGCCCATTCCTGCAACCATTACTCAGATTACTGACGATGAGGTATATGTAGATGCCAATCATGAGCTTGCAGGAAAAGCGCTTATTTTTGAGATTGAGCTTGTGTCTATTGATGACTAAGCGTCACGCTTAGCTTACAAGCGTCAGTCCAACAGTCTAAAAAGAGGTAGCAGGGGAGGCTTGAGGCCTCCCTTTTTGTTCAAAATAAGTATTGTATATACAGAAATTGAACGTTCAGATATAATCATCTGGTCGTTATAGTTGAACATCACTGCTATATATCGTGCGATACTTGGAGTAGTCATGACCGTAACAAAGAACGAATTTCTTATTATGCGTGAATTGGTATCTTCTGATGAAGCACCAAGTCAGCGCTTGCTCAGCCAATTAACAGGTCTTTCGCTGGGCTCTGTGAATGCTGCACTTAAAAGCTGCGAAAAAGCGGGGTATGTAGTGGACGGTCTGCTTACGCAAAACGGCCTTGCTGCTCTTGAGCCGTATAAAGTACAGAATGCAGTTATTATGGCTGCAGGATTGTCTTCTCGTTTTGCTCCCATTTCTTATGAGCGCCCTAAAGGCTTGCTTCGCGTGCGTGGTCAAATCCTTATTGAACGCCAAATTGAGCAATTGCTTGAAGCAGGTATTTCTGACATCACTGTTGTAGTGGGCTATAAAAAGGAATACTTCCTGTACTTACGCAACAAATATAACGTGAAGATTGTGGTTAATACTGAGTATGCCAACAGAAACAATAACAGCACGTTATGGCTGATACGCAACATACTTTCCAATACCTATATTTGTTCTTCGGATGACTACTTTACAGAAAATCCGTTTGAATCCTATGTATACGAGGCGTACTACGCCTGCGTTAAGGTAGACGGTCCAACTCAGGAGTGGTGCATTACTACCGGTGCAAATAACCGCATTACACAGGTTACGGTGGGAGGTGCTGACTCACTGGTTATGCTAGGCCATGTCTATTTTGACAAGGCATTTTCCGAGCGCTATAGGCAGATTCTGGAAGCGGTATACCATAAACCAGAAACTGCCGATAAACTCTGGGAAGAGATTTACGTAGACCATATAAGCGAACTCGCTATGGTTGCTCGTCCTTATGAAGATGGCATCATCAATGAGTTTGACTCGCTTGATGAATTGCGCAGTTTTGATCAGTACTTTATCGAGAATGTCGATTCAGAAATCCTCGATAACATCGTCGAGGTTCTTGGCTGTCAAAAGGGTGATATTCACGAGTTTTGGCCACTTAAACAGGGAATTACCAATTTGTCATGTCACTTCTCGGTAGGTGAAGGCGAACAAAAGAAACAGTATGTATATCGTCACCCTGGTGTCGGTACTGAAAAAATGATTTGTCGTGCAAGTGAGGCCGCCGGCCTGCGTCTGGCACGTGATCTTGGCCTAGATAACACCTTTATCTATGAGGATGAGCAGCGCGGTTGGAAGCTTTCACGCTTTATTCCTCATGCACAGTCGCTGGATACCACTGATGAAAAACAACTTAAGCGTGCCATGGAAATGTGCCGACAGCTTCATGAATCCACCGCAACGCTTAAGCGTCATTTTGACTTCTTTGAAGAGGGCCTGTCGTACGAGCAGCTTTTGCTTGAGCATGGTCCCATCCAGGTTCCTGGCTATTATGAGCTGCGCAACAAGATTGTTCGTCTTAAGGAGTATGCAAGTGCTGACGGCTATCCCGATTGCGTTTCTCACAATGATTTCTTCCCGCTGAACTTCTTGGTAGAAGAAGATGGTCAGATGAGCCTTATTGACTGGGAATATGCGGGCATGTCTGATGTAGCAAATGACTTTGGCACCTTTACCGTATGTAGTGAACTTACAGAAGAGCGCGCTAACCAAGCGCTTGATTATTACTTTGGTCGTTCTGCCACGTTTGAAGAGCGCCGTCACTTCTGGTCGTATGTGGTTTTGGCTGGTTGGTGTTGGTATATCTGGTCTTTGGCCAAGGAAGCAGAGGGCGATAACGTAGGAGAATGGCTCTTTATTTACTATCGCTATGCAATTGATTATATCGATAAGGTCTTGGGCTGGTACGAAAACAACTAACAGTAAGACAGGAGAAAGCTCTCATGAAATACGGACTGTTTAGTGGCATACTCTGGGCTATTGATACCGTTGTTCTTGGTATTGCCTTGGGTATGGGGTTGTATGCAGCAGATCTTCATGCTTCCTTTGTTTCTGCGTGCATGCACGATATTTTTGCGGCACTTATTTTGTTGGTATGGATGGGCGTTCGTGGTCGTTTGGGCGACACCATTGCAGCACTTAAAACGCGCAACGGTCAAGTTATTATGCTTGCGGCACTGCTGGGTGGTCCTATTGGCATGAGTGGCTACCTTGCAGCTATTGAGCATATTGGTCCTGGCTATACTGCTGCGATTTCTGCATTTTATCCGGCAGTTGGAACTTTGCTGGCCGTGCTGATTCTTAAAGAGCGCATGAAACTCAAGCAAGTAGGCATGTTATTGCTTGCTTTGTGCGCTATCGTATGTATTGGTTGGTCTTCTACAACGGCTGCGACTATCGATAATCCCGTAGCGGGTATTTTAGGAGCCTTGCTGTGCGTTGGCGGCTGGGGTTCTGAGGCAGTTATACTTGCTTGGGGCATGAACGAAGAAGCGGTAGACAATGAAACCGCTCTTCAAATCCGTGAAACTACGTCTGCGCTTGCGTATGTATTGGTAGTTATGCCACTTTCTGGTTCTTTGGGATCATTCTCTCAGGTTGCGTTTACGCCAGAAAATGGTGTCGTTGCACTTGCCGCGTTGGCGGGTGTTGTATCGTATTTGTTCTACTACAAGGCCATTGATGTGATTGGCGCAGCACGTGGTATGGCGCTTAATATTTCTTATTCTGCTTGGGCAGTTTGTATTAGTGCACTTATTCTCCATGTGATTCCCAGCATGCTTGAAATTGTATGCTGCATAGTCATTATTGTGGGAACTGTTTTGTCCGCATCGTCCGATTGGCGGGAACTTTTAGACAGTTCACGTAAAAATACATAGTTTACATTGGTTGACAATTAAGCAAACAATAAAGCGGTGTTAGAATGCTATGCGGTATGACGAGACTATCT
Source organism: Atopobium sp. (assembly GCF_034113385.1). Taxonomy (NCBI): domain Bacteria; kingdom Bacillati; phylum Actinomycetota; class Coriobacteriia; order Coriobacteriales; family Atopobiaceae; genus Atopobium; species Atopobium sp. The sequence continues at coordinate 42,288 of NZ_JAXEXL010000009.1, forward strand.
ATGTAAGGATTAATTTCAAATGCTGCAACCGCTTACTAACCTTTTTTTGGCCATTGTAGATTGGGCACATGGCCTCACTGGAAGTTACTGGGTAGCAATCTTTGTATTTACGCTGGTATCAAAGGTTGTACTCATGCCACTTTCTTTATGGTGCCAAAAGAACTCAATTATCATGGTTAAGGTTATGCCAGACCTTTTCCAGCTTAAAGAAAAGTACTTTGGCGATAAAGAAACTATTGGTGAGATGCAAAGTGAGCTTTATAAAAAGCATCATTATCATCCACTGCTTAGTTTAATTCCGTTGGCTGTGCAAATCTTTATTCTCTTTGCACTGGTAGATGTCATTCATTCCATTACAGATAGCGGAGCTGCAGGTACTGAGTTTTTGGGCTTAGTACCTGCCATAAACGGTGGTGCTTCTCTTATTATGGTTGTTGCTGCTACGCTTTCTGCAGTGGCAATGGGCTTTGCTTCCAATGTAATCAATCCTTTGCAGCGTGAGCAGTCTGCTGTAGAGAAAAACACGACCAATGGCATGTCTATTGCTCTTTCGCTCTTTTTGGCATTTTACGTTGCCTGTGGCATGGCCTTTTATTGGGTATGCTCCAATTTGCTTTCTATTGTGGTGCAGGTAGTGTGCAACCTTATTATTCCTCCAGCAAAGCATATTGACTATGAGCGCCTCGAGGAAACGCGCAGCTCATATGAAGCTATGGTTAATGCTACTAAGTCTGAGCACAAGTGGTGGCAACGTGACCCTCATGCTGGACGTGAGCGCGCAGACTACAAACGCTTTTTCAAGATTGATAACAAGCATCTTGTGTTCTATTCCGAGGGTTCTGGCTTCTATAAGTATTTCCGTGGTGCTATTGAGTGGCTTTTGTCTCACTCCGATATCCGCATTCATTATGTAACAAGTGATCCAAACGATCAGATTTTTGATATTGCAAAATCTGAGCCACGCATTCTTCCTTATTATTTGGGGCAGCGCCGTCTGATTACCCTCATGATGAAGATGGATGCAGATGTTGTCGTTACCTCTTTGGGTGATTTGGATAACTTCTATATTAAGCGTTCGTATGTAAGCAAAAACACCGAGTATCTGTACATGTGCCACCATATGACTTCTATGACGGTAACCTCTACGCGCGGTGAGTATACCAACTACGATGGCATATTGTGCGTTGGTCCCCACCAGCAAAAGGATCTTCGCGCTGTCGAGAAGTTTTATGGCACGCGTGAAAAGAAACTGCCTTTAGTTGGCTATGATCTTCTCGACCGTGAAATTGCAGATTATGCGGCTATGGAGAAAACCGTCCATGAGCGTCCCGAGATTTTGATTGCACCAACATGGAATTATGACAACATCTTGGATTCTTGCATCAATGACTTGTTGGATAACCTGTTGGGCCATGGCTATCACATTACGGTACGCCCTCATCCTGAGTATATTAAACGTTATAAATCCAAGCTCGATGCTTTGATGGAGCGTTATGCTTCCACTCCAACATCAGAGCTTACGTTTGAGTGTGATTTCTCTGGTCATAGCTCCATTTTGGAAGCAGATATTTTGATTACCGATTGGTCTTCTATTTCTGCAGAGTTTTCTTTTACAACACTTAAACCCTGCTTGTTTGTAGATACAACCATGAAGGAGCTTAACCCCGATTGGAAACAAATCACCGAGTGGACGCCTTCAGACATCAGCATTCGTAATGAGATTGGCCGTTCGGTTGACCCCAAGAACCTGACTGGGTTGTGTGAGATTATCAATGACATGGTAGAAAATCCTCAGACTTGGGCTTCTCAGATTCAAGAAACGCGTGACACTATGATTAGCAACTTAGGTCATGGTGGAGAGGCAGCTGGTAAGTTCATCCTCGATGAGGTCCTTGCTCATCAACAGGCAAAGCAAGGAGATGCCAATGCAAACTAACAACACGCGTATCACGCTCCTCAAACGTGCCCTTCTTGCCAACAACGTAGTGTTTGCCCTAAGTTTGGTGCTCATTTGGACCTTGGCTGTGCCTACACCAGCCCAAGCATATGTTGACCCTTCTGTTATGACCTACACCATTCAAGCGTTAGCGGGTGTAGCTGTTGCTTTATCTGCGGTTGCGGGTATTGCGTTTAGACGTTCTCGTAAGCTTATTTTGAAAGCTTTGCATATAGAAGAGAAGCGCGTCACAGAACCGGTTGTTTCATCCATTACGCCTGACCAAAAGGCAACCGTAGACACTGCTGCAAAGACTGCACTTGCAACAAGTATTCTTTCGCAAAACAACGGTGCAGCTCCTCTTGATGGGGAAGATTCTGCTAAGTGGACCACGCGCTTGATTGCTGCATTGTGCGTCTCTTTCTTCTTTGCCTTTACGTTGCTTATTGTGGCGCCATACGAGATTATTGCAGGCAATGCTGCAAGTTTGGTCTTTTCTATCTCTCAAGTATGGTGGGTTTTTATCCTTCCAGCATTGCTTGTGACTGCGGTATCCACCGCTGTTTTGACGCTTTTGCGCAAGCGTGTATTTAACCTGTTCCTTATGTTGGTGTTTGGTTTTACCTTAGCTTGCTATGTTCAGGTTCTCTTCCTTAATATTGGTTTGCCTACCTCTACGGGAGCAACCATTGCTTGGTCTGATTACACTAAGGTTTCTTGCTTTACCTTTGTAGTTTGGACACTCGTTTTTATTGCGCCGTTTGCTTTATCACAGCTTAATCGCAATCTTGCTCGTAAAGTGGTAAGCATCGTTTCGGTTGCTTTAATCTTGGTGCAGTTAGTAGGCGTGGGCAGCATATTCGTAAAGGCTCATGTTGGTGCATCAGATGAGGATAAAGCGGAATATACAGTTACCGAGAAGGGCATGTTTACCGTATCGCCAAAGAAAAACACGGTCATCTTTGTGTTGGATATGTACGACACGCCCATGGATTTAATTCCACTTGCAAAGTCTAATCCCGCATTGCTTCAGGAAATGACTGGGTTTACGTGGTTCCAAAATGTTACGTCTGTTATCACTCCTACGCGTGATGCTGTTCCTGCAATCCTGACGGGCTATCAGCCTAATCACAATGCCAATTTGGATAAAATGGCATGGGATAGGTGGGATTACACTGATTTTATGGGTGATCTTACTAAGGCTGGATATGACATTGGCATTTATTCTGAGAATGTTAATCCCCAGGTAAAACAAATAAACAAGAACGTCATGAATGTTTTGCCCAGTGATAAGGTGGCGGACAATTCTCCAAAACTTAACGTAAAAGGAACGCTTAAGGCTATATATGAGTGTGCATTGTTCCGTGATTTGCCATGGCCCTTCAAGCCGTTCTTTTGGTTTTACACGGATGATGTTAACAATGCCATGATTAAGCGTACTGATCCTGCACAAAGTGCTGTGTATGACGATACGATTCCATACACGACAAATGACCCACTTTATTTCCAAAAGCTTAAGAATGTAAGGCTTTCTTTTGCGGGTGAAAACAAGGAAGGTAGCTTCCGCTTTATTCATCTGCTTGGCCCACACTGGCCTAACACTATGGATGAGAACGGTGTTGATATTGGTCAATCTACTCGTGCTCAGCAGGCTACTGGCTCCATGAATATCGTAAGTGAGTACATTCGTCAGCTTAAGAAGCTAGGCATTTACAATCAAACAACCATCATGATTATTTCTGATCATGGATATATGTCTGGCACTGGTAATCTTGACCTTACAACCTTTGCCGCTAATCCCATCTTTTTGGTTAAACCGGCTCAATCAGCACAGGCAGACGCAGAGCCTTGTAAGATTTCTCAGGCACCTATTAGTTTGTTGGATGTAATGCCTACTGCGCTCACTGCTTCCGGTGTGTCCATGACACGTCAGGGTGATGGCATGAATGCGTTTGATGTTACCGATGCAAATCGCCAGCGTTTCTTTGCAATGCTCAGCCGAAATAGCAGTGGATTTGAGTATGGCGTTGTAGAGTACAGCATCGTTGGTGACGCAAACGATTTTACAAACTGGAAGCCAACGGGTTGGGTTATGCACTATCCACGTAACGAAGCCTCTTGGTGGGAGGACCGCGGCTCTCGTACGGTGGGCTAAGTTGCAATCATTAAAAAATACAGTCATCAAGAAATAAAGCGGAGAAGTTCTCGTGAAAGTCAAGCAACGCGTCGGCATGGTGCAGGGCGTACTATCTAAAACAGTATTGTTTGCGTATGATGCAGTGAGCGTCATAAGCCTGGTATTGGTATGGTTGCTGGCTGTGCCTACGCCAGCTCAAGCATACGTCGATCCTTCGGTTATGACCTACACCATTCAGGCGTTAGCCGGTGTAGCCGTTGCTTTGTCTGCAGTTATTGGCGTTGCATGGCGTCGCATTAGGCGCCATGTTGTTAAGCTTCTTAAAGTTGATGATAAGCGCGAGGTAGAACCTGACGTCCATTACTATGCAGATGGCCAGGTGCCAGCAATTCAGCTAGGGGCTGTAAATGCTTGTGGTACGACTGCTCAAACAGCAACGCCTCATCGTATGGGTTGGGTAAAAAGGTTGTTGTTTGCCTTGGTGCCAGCGCTTGCTTGCTCGCTTTCTCTCTTGTTTTTCTCGCCCTTAGAAATGATTGTTGGCGCAGAGTCTCAGCTGGCATTTAAAACCACCAACGTTTTGGGCATCATGCTGGTGTTTGCCTTGGTGTGTGGGGTAGTGCTTGCGCTCATACTTTCTGTTTTTTGGGGCAAGGGCTATTCTGCTTTGGTAACGCTTGTTGCTGCCTGCACGCTCGGTATGTTCCTGCAATCATTGGTGCTCAATGCGGGGTTGCCAGATGCAACGGGCATCTCTGTTGCATGGGGCTCATTTAGAAATCAAATGCTCATTGGTGCTGGAGTTTGGGCGCTTATCATTGCGGCGTATTTTGTGATGGCCCATAAGCTCGAAAGTCTTTCGAGGCTGGTTCAAATTGCCGTATGTGCCGTGCTGGTTTTGGTGCAGACCGTCAGTTTGGTAACGGGTGTTGTTGCTGCAAACAATGCCAACAAAGATGCGGAAACCGTCCGTATGACAGAAGAAGGCCTCTTTACGGTTTCTAAAAAGAAGAACACCGTTGTGTTTATCTTAGACACCTTTGATACAGAGGACATTTTGCGTCTGGAGGGCCAAGACAAAGATACCCTTGCTGCTTTTAATGGATTTACGTTTTATAAAAACTCAAGTGGCAAAATGATTCCTACGCGCTACGCCATTCCGTATCTGCTTTCTGGTGTACAGCCCGCAAAGGATGAGACATTTGGCAATTGGTGCCGAACCATGTATTCTCGCAGCTCGTTCTTGTCTGACATCAAGGACGCGGGTTATTCCATTGGTATTTACTCCGATGATGGTTCAGTGCATCATACAAATCAAATTGCCGATAAAACCATCAACATTCATACCCTTAAAGCACCGGACATTAATGCTCAAGGTACCATCCGCATCCTTACTAAGTGTGGTATTTACAAGAGTGCTCCTTGGGTTGTAAAGCCATTCTTCTGGTTTTATCAAGATCAACTAAACGAGAATATCGTTGATCATTCCAACAGTGATCCTGCAGGCGTTCCCTATGTAGAAAAAGACGGAGCTTTCCACGAGAAACTCGTCCAAAAGAAACTTACTGCAAGTGATGAAGGTCAAAATGGTGCGTTTAGGTTTATCCACCTTTTGGGCACCCATGCCCCCTACGTGCTTAATGCAGAAGGCTTCCAGACGGGTAAATCCGATATTGATGCCCAGGCACGCGGTTCTCTTAAGATTGTTGCCGATTATATCCAGCAGCTTAAGGACCTAGGTGTGTATGAAAACACAACCATTATTGTGACAGCAGATCATGGTCGTTTTGACTTTACGGCTTCATGGGTGAAGGGGTTTGACCCCAATGCACTTGGCAATGCCGGTCTTACGAATGATGGCAAGGATATTGGTAGGGCTACGTGCCCTCTATGGCTTATTAAACCTGCACAATCTGCAGAGTATGATACCGTGCCCTGTCAGGTTTCTACGGTGCCCACGGGACATGAGGACTACGCAGCAACGGTTATTGATGCCATAGGTGGGGATTATTCTAAATATGGTATTCCTACGCGGTTAGTAGGCCCAGAACCCCGTACTCGTACGTACTTAGCAACCATTCATGATGCAAGCAAGAAAATCGATGCTGAGTGGCAAGAGTATGAGATTAGGGGAGATGCCCTCAATTTTGGTGACTGGAAAAAGACGGGCAAAGTCTGGAATTAGTTTTTAGGGGTGGACGTCTAGGAGTAAACGTCTTGCCTTTAAAGTAAGCTAACAATGACTTATGTTAGTTGTGTAGTAACAATTGATTTTGCGATTTACCGACAGCCACTCTGCCTTTAGGGAATAGTGTTGAGTAAGGAGAAACGCATAGACATGCGTTCATCATACTGGAAGGAAAAGAACATGACAGAGGCAAGTTTTTATCGTTGTAATCGCTGTGGTAATGTTGTAGCTCTTCTTCATGAGGGGGAGGACAGCTCTAATCGCTGTGGTGCAGATGATTCCATGGAGCTGTTGGTCCCCAATACTACTGATGCTGCTAATGAGAAGCACGTTCCTGTTGTAAGCAGGGAGGATGACAAGCTTGTAGTAACCATTGGTTCTGTAGAGCACCCCATGACTGAGGCACACCTTATTGAGTTTGTTGCTCTTGTTAAGGCTAATGGCGACATCAATATTAAGCGTCTTAAGGCTAACGATAAGCCCCGTGTTACCTTCTGCGCTCATGAGGTAGAGGGTGCAACCGTATATGCATACTGTAACCTGCACGGTCTTTGGGCTGCTGACGTTAAGTAAGTAGACGTTGCTTTAATTTTGATTTGTACAGTGCTGATGGCTCGTGCTTGTAGGTGCGAGCCATTTTGTTTAGCAGATGTGTGTTTAGGTAATACTATGAGGGACCTCACGAATACCTCATGAATGTATGAAAGCTAAGCAGGAGTTTTACATGAAAATTGCCATCTCTCAGATGAGCACACATGCAGCAGATTTTGATACCACGCTCACGCGTATGGTTGCTCAAGCGCGCCTTGCAAAAAGCCAGGATGCAGAGCTCATAGTGTTTCCATTTCCAGCGTTTACCGGACCTGATTTTGGCGGTATGGGAGCACTGGATTCTTTTGGTCAGTCTCTTGCTTTGGCGCAGGTAACGCTTGCACGTGAGCTAGAAAAGCTTCAGATTGCTGCCTTGATTCCCCTGCTGGCTCCCGCTCCTTTTGGCACCTTTCAGGAAGTTGTCTGCATTAAAGAGGGTTCTGTTATGCCACTGCGCTATGCCTCTCATGCCCTTATGGCGCATGAGGGCCCAAGCGGATGGATGGTTCCTCCTAGTCAAGAGACCATGGGGTTTGTGTTAGGTGATATAAATTGTGCGGTTGTCTTTAATCAGGAGCAGTTCCGTGCGTTAGTAGATGCTCATGCTGATTTGGACATCTTGTTTTATCTACAAGGGAATTGTTTTACTACCGACGATGAAAGTACTCTGCTGGCACCAGCCCTTTCCCGCGGCTTATTTACGCAAGATGTGTCCACACTGAATGCGTGGCTTGTGGCCGTTGGGGGTGTTGGCGGATACGATGACGTGGTCTTTGCAGGCGGCAGCTTTGTTATGGCTCCATGGGGAGAAGTAGCTGCACAGATGCCTTCTTTTGAGGAAGACTTTTGTTTGGTAGACGTTAATCCTGCTTTTGAGGGTCCTTTGGCTCACCCACAGCCCGCGCCTCCCTATAATGCCAATGCCTTGTTGTGGGATGGATTAACCCTTGCGCTACGTGACTTTTTACAATTTGATAAGCGCCTGCATGATGTAGTGCTTGCTTTGGACGGAAGTATGGCATCAGCTACGCTTGCTGCTTTGGCAATAGATGCCGTGGGCCCTACGCGCGTACATGCAGTGCTGGTGCCTCGTATGGATGAAGCGGCTTATCGTGATGCCAAGCAACTGGCGCATAACTTGCGTCTTTCTACGGATGAGCTTACGGTACGAGACGTTACAATCGCAGGCAGAGCACTACAGCTTGATATGAATGATGAGAGCGCTTTAGACCTATTGGTTGCTGCCCGCTTGCAAAGCGTGGCTGCCGAGCATTCTGCGTTGGTGGTATCGCCAGCAGACAAAACCACCTTAGCACTTGAATTGCAGCAAGGGGGCAATGCCTCTGTCAGTGCTGCAAGTTATCTGCCTTTTGGTGATGTGTATCGCTCTGACCTTTTGGCGCTGGCGCGCTATCGGCAGGCGCAATCTGCGGCCTTGCCAGAGGCGGTGCTTAAACGTTTTACCGTGCCAGTGTTGCGTTCTCATCATTTTGAGGGCCTGCCCGCGTCAATGGGGAAGGAAGCTCAGCTTAGCTTGGTGGATTCAATTTTACGTTCTTCTATCGAGAAAAACATGAGTTTTAACGCGCTTGTGGACTTAGGCAATGACCCTCAGTTAGTAACAGCAATCCTTACACGTATGCATGCTCAGGAAATTGCTCGTCGTGCCTTACCATCCTTTGCTTCTGTCTCTGCCCGAACTATCACAGAAAACTCGCGTCCTATCAATGCGAGCTGGGAAGATGCGTATCGTTCAAAAGATGAGCTTAAACAGGTAGAGAACTTCTACAAGCACATTAACGATAAACTCATTGAGCTGGCACACGATGCTGACCAGACCAGCAAGATTAATGACGCATTTGAGATGCTGCGTGACGTTATCTCTTCTGTTGCCAACGATAAAGACGACGAGAATCGCTGGGGCACGGGACCATTTTCCAACAACTAGTGTGCTATCATAGAACGCATGTTCTAGTCTGAGGAGTGCACGTGGTCATTTTAGGAATTGACCCTGGATTGGCAAATACTGGTTGGGGTGTTATAGAAACACGAGGTTCGCTTATGCGTGCTCGTGCGTATGACTGTGTGCATACAGACGCAAAAGATACCTTAGACCACCGTTTAGGCCTCATTTTTAATCGTATTGGCTTTGCAATTCGTGAGTATAATCCAGACGCAGTAGCTATTGAGTCCATTTATTTTGGTACGAATACAAGTGCGGCTATTTGGACTGCTCATGCTCGTGGTGCTGCTATTGCTGCTTGTGCTTATGCAGGTATTCAGGTGGGAGAGTATACACCCATGCAAATCAAGCAAGCAATTGTAGGTACAGGTGCTGCAGATAAGGGCCAGGTTACCTATATGGTTCGTAATGTGCTTGCGCTAGATCATGATCCTAAACCAGATCACTGTGCAGATGCACTCGCCGCCGCTGTCTGTCATGCTCACTCTACGCGTACGCTGCGTCTTGCTCAACAAACCCTATGAAAGGTAAATCTATGATAGTTCAATTAACTGGCTCACTCATAGAGGTAACTCCTAGTGTACTTGTGCTTGACGTTAATGGCGTGGGGTATGAGCTGCGCTGCTCTGCTATGACCGCTGCATCAGTACCAGCCGTAGGAACGTCTGGCGTTACGCTGCTTACGCGCCTTGCGGTACGGGAAAACTCTATGACGCTGTTTGGATTTGCTTCTCGGGAAGAGCGCACGTTATTTGATCGTCTTATAGCAGTGTCTGGCGTGGGGCCTTCTTTGGCATTGTCTGTCTTGTCCACCTTTACACCTGCTGCATGTGCAGCTATTGTTGCCACAAATGATGCTACACGTATGGCCACCGTTCCAGGCGTGGGCAAAAAGACGGCTACGCGCCTGCTGGTAGAGCTTCAAAGTGTCTTTGCATCTGATGTAGAGTTGCGTGGGCTGGTTACTTCTGCTGGAGTTACGGATGACGTGGCTACACCATCTCTTACTGGTTCGTCTCTTGAATCTGATGTACAGGCCGCACTTCTTTCTATGGGCTTTACTCCTCAGGAAGTGGAGCTTGCATTGGATGGATATGAGCAGGCTGGTGCTGCTACCGTAGAGCAAATAGTGGCCTATGCACTGCGCAGGCTGGGAGGTAAGGCATAAATGTGGGAAGCAAATCCTTTACAGGATCTGTTTGGCGATAAGACCCAGCAGTTGGGGAAAACCCGTCCTGTTACCGCAGAGCTTACTGAAGATGATCTAGAGGTTGACCGCACACTTCGTCCTAAAACGCTCGACCAATACGTAGGACAGGAGCGCGTGCGCGATAATTTGCGCGTGCTTATTGAGGCTGCCAAAACACGAGAAGAGCCCCTCGATCACGTACTTTTTTCAGGTCCTCCGGGGCTTGGTAAAACCACTCTTGCAAATGTTCTTGCTAATGAGATGGGGTCAAAGCTTCACACCACCAGTGGCCCTGCCATTGAGCGTACGGGTGATTTAGCGGCAATTCTTACCAATCTTGAAGCAGGAGACGTTCTGTTTATAGATGAGATTCATCGTCTTAATCACATGGTAGAAGAAGTTTTGTATCCAGCTATGGAAGACTTCTTTTTGGATATTGTTATTGGTAAAGGCCCCGCTGCTCGTTCTATTAGGTTAGATATTCCTAAGTTTACGCTGGTAGGAGCTACTACTCGTACGGGCTTACTTACGGGTCCATTGCGTGACCGTTTTGGTATTTCTTTTCGTTTGGATTACTACACACCAGACGAGCTTGCAGATATTGTAAGTCGGTCTGCGGCTATTTTAGGTGTCACGATAGATAGCCAAGGTGCAGCAGAAATTGCAAGCCGTAGTCGTGGTACACCACGTTTAGCAAACCGTTTACTTAAACGTGTGCGTGACTATGCACAAGTGCGTGCTAATGGCACTATTACTTGGGAAGTAGCGGCGCAAGCACTTACCTTCTTTGAAATTGATGAGATGGGTCTAGACTGGATGGATGTAAAAATCCTTACTGCTCTGTGCGCTACCTTCCGTGGACGTCCCGTGGGTCTTTCTACGATTGCAAGCGCAGTAGGCGAGGATGCTTCTACCATAGAAGATGTTTATGAGCCATACTTGTTGCAGCGTGGTTTACTTGTCCGTACACCGCAAGGACGCAAGGCAACCTATGCGGCATTCGAGCACCTATCTATGGAAGTTCCTCCAGAAAGGGGATAACATGCTGGAGCGTGATTACATCCTAGAAGTTATAGAAACCTTTGTGGATACTGTGGCTTTTAGTTTGCGTGGCGCTTTTATTCGCCACAATCCTGCGGAAGCCCAACAAACAGAGCAAGCCTTGGCAGAGCTTATGGATTTAGATGCAAAGACAGCTTTTTCTTTGTCTCCAGAATCCTTAGTTACCATGATGCACTTGTCTGGTATTGGTGATGCTACTGCGAGTTATGTTAGCTATACGCTGGGAAAACTTGCAGACGCTTATGAGCGTATGGGTGAGAAAAACAAGGGAGAAGTCCGTCGTGCACAAGCACGTGCTGTTGCTGTTGCCTTTGGCTGGCAGTTGTCTGATGTTCCAAAAGGCATGGAACTTATTGACGCAGATTTGAAGGATTAAGCTTATACAACACAACATCATCGTGTTATTTTCGGTTAACGGCATAATTTACCGTTAGCCTTTTTACGACGATTTATTGCTTGATATAGAGTACACTAACTCTTGTGGCCATAAACGGCCATTTGTATCGCGCGGGAGCGCATAGTTATGCTCCACAAGGGGAGCAAAGAAAGAAAGGCACGTCATGGCTCAGGGTACTGTTAAGTGGTTCAATCCAGACAAGGGTTACGGCTTCATCTCTCGCGAGGACGGCGACGATTTGTTCGTACACTTCTCCGAGATTCAGATGGATGGTTTTAAGACTCTTGATGAGGGCCAGGCTGTCGAGTTTGACATCACCACTGGTCAGAATGGTAAGCAGCAGGCTTCCAACGTTCGCAAGGCATAAGTTAGTTTTTACATAGTCTTGTTAAGCTCGCATCCTTTTGGGTGCGAGCTTTTTCTATAGCAGGGCTCTGGCAGATTGCCATATGGGTATACAGCTATATACAGGTATTGTATGGCGTATAGGCAGTAAAGGAGAGGGTTTATATGGCTATTGATGCAACACTGGGTAATGCGCTTAATGAGCAGATTAATAAGGAAATCTATTCTGCATATTTGTATCTGACCTTTGCAGACTACTATGAGGATCGTGGGCTTAAAGGTTTTGCTAATTGGTACATGATTCAGGTTGAGGAAGAATTGGCTCATGCAAAGATTCTCCGTCGTTATCTTTTGGACAACGAGTACCAGGTAAAGATGCTTGCTATTGCCCAACCTGATAAAACATTTACTAATGATATGGACCCTCTTATTGCAGCGTATGAGCATGAGAAGTACATTACAGCTTCTATTAATGAGTGCTATACCTTAGCTTATGAGCAGCATGATTTCCGGACTATGCAGTTGCTCGATTGGTTTGTAAAAGAGCAGGGCGAAGAAGAAACCAACGCTTCTGACATGATTAAGAACATGGAGCTTTTTGGCAACGATGCAAAGGGTTTATTTGAGCTTGACCGTGAGTATCAGGCTCGTGCTTTTACTGCCCCTGCTATGTCAATGTAAGAGTCCAATGTAAGAGTCGTTTCGCAGTATTGCAGCGTGCCAAAACAGGGACTCCAGACCTTTTGGTTTTGGGTCCCTGTTTTGAAGTGTGAATAGCGCATTCATACGCCTGTACTTATAGAACTAGAGCTATTGAGAAGCCCTTGGATTAAAAAACTCTTCCTCAAGCAGTGAGGCAATAAATGTTCCTTTAATCCATGCCTGTTGTTTATACATGGATATACCGTTAATACATTCGGGCATATGAGTTGAGTCACTACTGGTGCCGCGTACAAAAACAGTGTGATCTTTTGACTTAGGAAAATTGGGAGCGCCAGCTGGGACACCCGTTTTATTGATAATCTGTTTGCCAGTACGTTTGTTAATCTTTGGAATAAACCTGAGCCTCTTATAAGAAATCAAGTCTTTAATCTCTTGCCAGGTACGTTTCACTTCACTATCAATAAATACATCGCTAAAGGTAAAGCGTTTAAACCCAACAAGAACGTTCTCTCCAAGAGAAGCATGCTCACTTGGTTCTTCAAAAATAGTAAAAAGAATCTGACGATTATAGAAGTAATCATAGAATTGAGAATCCTCAAACGTACTATTGGGATTTAAAAACTCATCAAAATCAATGGTAAAAAGCTTCATATCTTCAGTACGTGTATGTTGCTTAGTAAGAGTGATAGATTTTGCGGTAAGACCAATTTTTGAGAAAAACTCGATATTGGAAATCTTGCCAGCTTTGCCATCAAAAATGTTGCAGATAATCTGCTCAGAAATATTTTTTGATTGCGAATATGCAAGACCTAAATCATCACAGATTTGGTTAATGGTCTTCCCAATAAACCGAGAAGACTTTTGTGCAATCATCTGGTCAATATCGTTGTATGAAGTATAGGCACGCGGTAGCTGCTCTAGTTTGGCACCAAAGTTTTTACGAGCCATAGTGGTAACAACACTGCGCTTAAGGCGAAAGCGTGGTGGATGAGGGTATTTAGGAGCCGTGTCAATAAACATCAGTTCCTTGCGTAAGGCAGAGGAAAGCTTAGGGTAGAGTTTCTTGCGGTCTTCCTCGTTGGGGTTCTCGTCTTGGATGCGGGTAATAAAAGATTGTACGAGCAGCCAGTCATTCTTTAAGATTTCAATTTCCTGTGGCGTAAACTCATGGAACTGGTATCCCTTAATAACAAAGTTGGCATAGTCTTGTGCGCTGACGGCAGATGGTGCGTCATACAGATAGTACACAATAAGCATATGCTCAAGCTTATGCCAAAAGTGAGAGGTGTTGAAGTTCTCTTGTGCAATCTTGTTGATTGAGACCGCAGTAATAGACATGGGCTCTTTTGCTTCATAACCTTCTTGCTTTTTGGAGAGCCTGAGGCCAGTTGTTTTAAGTTCTGTGGGTGTGCCATCTACGAGCAAATCTGGTTTTTGTGCATTGTCAGGGGGATATTCCAAAACAGATTGTTCAATAACATGTCCAGCAATACCAGTTACTTTTTTATTGTTTTGGTGGCTCTTAAATACTCCTGCAGAATCAACCTCTGCAAGTGTTTTGCCAAGCGTGGCTTCGAGTCTTTGCTTAAGTCCTGTCATGGTAAATGCATGGCTATCAACTACAGGATACATAGAGCTTTCCTTTCGTATATGAAGCCCATGAGCGTACGGTATGGGATTGGGATGCGCATCAGCACTACTCATAATTCTACTCAAAGCACCTTAGAAAAGAATGGATTGCCCTGCGAGTGCCTGGTTCAATCTTTTAATTCTACGTATGAGATAGTTTTTCAAAAAAAGTTTTGGCATGATCGGGTAGTATTAGAAGTCAAACAAGGACACAGCAGCGATTGGAGAAACGTGTCCAACACCATCACGGTAGCCGAGCTCTTTGCAGGGGTCGGTGGATTTAGATTGGGCTTAGAGGGCTATTTTGATCAGGCAAAAGGTTGGAATATGCCATCTGCAGGTCCTTATAAAACTATTTGGGCTAATCAATGGGAGCCTCCCGGAACACCTGCCCGTCAATTTGCAGCACGTTGCTACGAAGCTCATTTTGGCGAGAAAAGCGTTGTAAATGCTGACATCAATCAGGTTATTAATGAATATGAGCAAGGAAATCGAGATATTCCTTCTGTCGATATGGTCGTTGGAGGGTTTCCTTGTCAAGACTATTCAGTGGCTCGTCCTCTTTCTCAGGCTGGTGGCATTGAGGGCAAGAAGGGCGTGTTGTGGTGGGACATCTATCGCTTTTTAGATTTGCAGATTAAGAAGGATGCTCATAACGCCCGTTGGGTGCTGCTAGAAAATGTAGATCGTTTGCTCAAGTCACCCGCTTCGCGTCGTGGCCGTGATTTTGCTATCATTTTGAGTTGTCTTGCTGCATTGGGTTATTGTGTTGAGTGGCGTGTTATCAATAGCGCGGAGTATGGTTTTGCTCAAAGACGTAAGCGCGTCTACCTTTTTGCCGAGCGTCTGACTACATGGGATTGCAAGCAGCGTATGCATACGGGTGTTATGGCACGCGCATTTCCTTACGAGCCCGTCTCTACGGTTACGACCGTGTCTATCCCTACAGACCCCTATGAGGCAAGTGAGTGCTTTAATAGTGAGCATGCTAAAGTATCTGTTTTTGCAGATACAGGCATTATGATTGGTAATACGGTATATACCTTCAAAGCTGAAACTTGGTTTGAGGGGGTCAAAAAAACTCTAGGTGATGTGCTGGTAGACGAGAACAGTGTTCCAGAACAGTTTTATATCTCAAATGAGCAGCTTCCGCGTTGGCAATATTTGAAGGGTTCCAAAAGCGAACAGCGTGTAAATAAAAAAACAGGGTTTGCGTACAGATACTCTGAAGGGTCAATGGCGTTTCCAGATTTATTGACCAATCCCTCAAGGACTATCTTAACGGGTGAGGGAGGTTCTTCCGCATCGCGTTTTAAGCATATTATCCAAGTAGAAGGTCGTTATCGTCGCTTAGTGCCTGATGAACTTGACCGCTTGCAAGGGTTTCCGACAGGCTGGACTAATACAGGGATGAGCGATAACAACCGTGCATTTTGCATGGGTAATGCTCTTGTTACAGGTATTCCGTATCGCATTGGTAAGGCGTTGGCTGAGTCTTTGGAATAGTAACACTACACCAGCAAATCTTGCCAGTCATAAAGGAAGCAGTCACTTGCTTCTTGGACCTTCTCTACATCTTGTGCGGGATCATCGGCAAATACGCCTATCGTTGTGCAGCCAGCTTGCTTGGCAGAATTGATGGCGGGCACAATATCCTCAAACACAATGCAGCAAGCAGGGTCCGTATTAAGAGCTGCTGCGGTGTGTACATAGATGTCTGGATGGTGCTTGGATTTACCTACGTGCTGAGCATACAATACCTTGTCAAAGAGGTTGTTGAGGGCCACCCGTGGCTCAAGGGATTCAAGCACTTCGGGGCTATTGCTGGTTGCAAGTGCTATGGGTATGCCTGCATTACGCAATTGGGTAAGGTAGGATTCTACTCCCGCACGAAGGGTAACCTGTTTGGTATATATCTGTGTGGCGAGGCTTGTCCATTCAGCTACGATATCCTCGGGTTTCTCATCAAGGTTAAAGCGATCAACCATGTAAGCAGCACCTTTGCTAAAGCCAAGTGCTGCAACGTTGGTTGCAAGTTCAGGCGTCCATTGGATGCCACGTCGTTCACAAAAGATAGTGTCAATGTCATTCCAAATCTTGCCAGACAAGGCAATAGTGCCATCAAAGTCAAAGATGGCTGCCTTAAAGTGATGATTGGCAAGAAATTGAGCGGCATCAAGCATGTTTTCTCCACGTAAAAAAGACTGATAACAAGTTGCACAAGTGTTTGGGGCAGGCGTGTATGCCCACATGAATACAAATGAGTCTAAGCTATAAACAATCCCGTGCGTACAACAATTTACATGAAGCACTGTGGTAAAACGGATTTACATACTTTATTTGCCTGTTGACGGAGGTGGGGGGCGTATGAATAAACGGCAGTTGCTTGCCTATGTTGCAGAGCAGTATGGCGTTGTTCCAGATTACCCCTGGACTGGTACTAGTTCTGTCAATGCGGTACTCAGGCATCCTTCAAATAGCAAATGGTTTGCGCTGGTCTTGCCTGTAGCTGGTTGTAAGTTGGGGCTTTCTACCAAGAAAACTGTGGAGATTGTACTGCTTAAGAATGATCCACTGGTTATTACACAGTTGCGTGAACAGGCAGGTATTTATTTAGCCTATCACATGAATAAAGAACACTGGATTTCTGTAGTACTGGAGTCAGATGTATGTGATGCACAAGGTGCACAGTCATACGATTGGCATGATTTTGAAACCGTTTCTGATGAGCAACTGATGGAGCTTATCGATACGAGTTTTATCTTGACCGCACCTCGTATACAACCCAAGGCACAGACGCACGGTACAATACAGGGAAAAACACAGGGTACAACAGCACAGCAACATGAAGGGAAATCACATGGTAGATAAAAAACTTGCAGCGCGTGTAGATGCATATGTAGATGAGGTTTGGGACAGCGTGGTTTCTGATATTGATACGCTGGTTCAAATAGAAAGCGTGGAAGACCTTGAGCACGCAACTGACGGGGCTCCTTTTGGCCCTGCGCCTCGCGCGGCATTGGATGCGGCATTGAGCATTGCTCAGCGTCTTGGTTTGGATACGGTTAACTGCAATGGCTATATAGGGTATGGCCAGATTGATGGGCAGGATGACAAGCAAATTGCCACTATTGCCCATGCAGATATTGTTCCTTTAGGTACTGGTTGGGACTTTGATCCGCTGCGCGTAACGCGTAAGGACGGATATCTGATTGGTCGCGGTGTAGCAGATGACAAAGGTCCCTTGGTTTTGTCTTTGTATGCAGCAGCTTTTGTACGCCGTGAGGCTGAGCGTAGTGGCAGTGCTCCCAACCATACGCTGCGCACCTTGATTGGCACCAATGAGGAAACCTCAATGGGTGATGTGGAATGGTACTTACAAAACTATCGTGAACCAGATTTTCTATTCACACCTGATGCTGAGTTTCCGCTCATTTGTGGCGAGAAGGGCCGCGTACAAGGCGCTTTTCGCAGTCAAGCTATCGTAGGTAAGAATAGCAACACTGTATTGGTCAGTTTAGATGGCGGCACGGTTGCCAATGCTGTGTGTAGTCTTGCAGAAGCGCTTGTGCGCGCCAATGCCAAAGAGCTTCCTGCTGCCAACAACATTGAGCTTGAAGAAGCGGGCGATGGCTTAACGCGTATTGTGGCGCATGGCAAAGGTGGTCACGCTTCCATGCCAGAAGGTACGCTCAACGCCATTGGTGTTTTAGTGGATTACCTGCTTGATAACAAGCTATACAGCCCTTCTCAGCAAAGCTATTTGGAGCTTGAACAAAAAATTATGGCTTCTACGGATGGTTCTTCTCTTGGCATTGATGCTACAGATAAGTTCTTTGAGCCTCTAACCTGCATTGGTGGTACCGTGCGTACCAATAAGGGGTGCTTTGTTCAAACTATTGATGTGCGCTATCCAACCAGCACAAATGTAGACAAGATGTGCGAGGTATTAGAGCCATTGGCTCAGCAGCATGGAGCATGCTTTGAGGTTCAGGCAAATATGACGCCATTTTTGACTGATCCTGAGTCGCCAGAGATTCAAACGCTTGTCTCAACGTATAACGAATATACGGGCAAGCATGGCCATGCCTTCACTATTGGCGGAGGCACCTATGCGCGCCACTTTAGCAAAGCGGCGGCCTTTGGTCCCTTTGAGCATGGCGCCACACTTCCTTCTTGGGTTGGCCCTGAGCACGGTCCCAACGAGGGTGTGAATGAGGAGGAGTTTAAACAAGCTCTCAAGATTTATATTGTGGCAATTATGCGACTTATGGAGATTAGCCTAGACTAAC
Organism: Atopobium sp.; assembly: GCF_034113385.1. NCBI lineage: Bacteria > Bacillati > Actinomycetota > Coriobacteriia > Coriobacteriales > Atopobiaceae > Atopobium > Atopobium sp. The sequence goes on from NZ_JAXEXL010000009.1 coordinate 60,680, forward strand.
TTCATAACTTGACCTGCTGTTTACCTGCGGCAGTAAAAATTATGCCGCTTAGAGACTCGTGAGGCACAGGCATACCGTATTGAATACAATCAATACGGTATGCATTTTTGTTAGCCAGTCTTTTGAAAGGGGCATTATGGCAGACGAACAGCTTAAGCAAGAAATTGCTGAATACGTGGACCGTGTCTGGGAAGACGTTATTGTAGATATTGATAAGCTCGTCCAGATTGAGAGTGTAGAGAACATGGACGAGGCCAAGCCTGGCGAGCCTTGGGGTCATGCTCCCCATGAGGCGCTGGTAAAGGCTTGCGAGATTGCTCAAGACCTTGGCCTTGAGGCTCATGATTGTGATGGCTACATTGGTTATGCTGACCTTAAGGGTGCCCGTGAGGACTACATTGGTCTTATCGGTCACACAGATATTGTTCCTTTAGGCACTGGTTGGACGTTTGATCCTTTGCATGTAACCCGCAAGGACGGCTATCTGTTGGGCCGCGGTGTTTTGGATGACAAGGGTCCTTTGGTTTTGGCCATGTATGCTGCAAAGTATTTTATCGAGAAGGGCGAGGAGCTTCCTTACACCCTTCGTGTCATCATTGGCTGCAATGAGGAAACCTCCATGCAAGATGTTGAGTGGTATGTAGAAAACTTCCCTCAGCCTGCATTCCTCTTTACGCCTGATGCAGATTTCCCCCTGTGCTATGGCGAGAAGGGCGGCTATTCCGCACGCATTCTGTCTGATAAGGTAGCTGGTGGCAAGATTGTTGACTTTAATGGCGGCATTGCGGACAACGCCATTCCTAATTTGGCAACTGCTACCGTTCGTGCCAACACTGCTGATTTAACGCCAACTGACCGCGTAAGCGTGGAGGACGCAGGCGATGGCTTGGTTAAGCTTACTGCTCATGGTATTGGTGGCCACGCTTCTAAACCTGCTGGTACGATTAATGCTATTGGCTTGCTTGTTAACTATCTCTTGGACAATGATTTGTGTGATGAGGGCGAGCGTGAGTTCCTTGAGCTTGATCGCATTGTCTTAGCTTCAACTGATGGCTCCTCTATGGGCTTTGCAACTGCCGATAAGTACTTTGATCCTCTTACTTGCATTGGTGGCACTATGCGCACCATTGATGGTCGCTTTGAGCAGACCATTGACTCTCGTTACCCAACCACTATTACGGGTGAGGAGATTACCGCTAAGGTTTCTGAGCTGGCTGCCAAGCACCATGCAACCGTAGAGTGCTATTTGGATATGGTTCCTTTTGTAACCGATCCTGAGTCCGAGGCTATTCAGACACTCATTACTACCTACAACGAGGTAACTGGCAAGAACGCCGAGCCCTTTACCATGGGTGGCGGTACCTATGCACGTCACTTTGCTCGCGCGGCAAGCTTTGGCCCCAATGATCCTGATTGGGAGTATCCTGAGTGGGTCCATGGTGAGCACAGCGCCGATGAGGGTGTTTCTGAGGAGCTCATGAAGCAGTCCTTGGGCATTTATATCTTGGCTTTGAGCCGCTTGATGAAGCTTGACCTCACTGCTTAAGCGTCTGCGCGAACATAGTTTATTTGCGTAAGACTCTGCTTTTGAGAATATACGCTTTCGTTTTGTTTTACCTAAAAGACCGAGTTGCCCTTTGAGTGGCAGCTCGGTCTTTTGCTTGAGGGCTGAGGTATGCAACACAGCGGTTAGTGGGAGCTTGTATCCAGCTGTGTACAGCAAAATGCTCATGCATCTGGGGCATGCTCAAGTGAGCGATCAATGTCAAAGAGTATCTCGTCGCTCTCAAGGTTGGTTAGATTGCTCATAACATCACTTGCCAGCTCAAAGAGCTGTTCGTCCACTGCTGTGTGTGCAATAACATGCAATGACTTACGAATATCCTCATCAACATCTCTGGGGATATTGTTGTCTTGTAGCACAGCGTCAATCTCGTCTATTTGTACGGGTTCATAGCTGTCTTTATGCTCTTCCATAAGAGCTTTGAGCTCGGCAGCTGCCATATCGTGCGCAGTGGACGCAAACTGTAGCGCCTTGGAGTAACAGGCGTCTGCTACACGCGGTTGGTTACGTTTCCACATATAGGAACCAAGGCGGTATAAGCCAATGCCCATGCTGTCTCCCGAATATGCATAACGCAAAAGGCTCAGAAGTTCTGTAAAGGCTCCGGGTTGATCTCCACCTTGTTCAAGGGCGCCAGCAAGAAGGAGACGTGCTCGAATATCATAGGGGTTGAGTGCAAGGCACTTACGAGCAGAGCGTATACCTTGTTCGAGTTGACCTAAGCGTACTGATGCGCTGGCATACATTAGCAAGCAGCTGTAATATGCTGCAGGAACAAGGCGTGGCGTTGAAAGTGCATCGTCTGTCATGCGCGTACGGTTATATAAGGCACGCTCAGTATAGGTTTCAAAGTGGCGCCATGGTGTTTGAGGAGTAGGATTGTAAGTATGAGCTGTTTCTAAAGGCTCAAGTACCGAGGCAATAAGGCGGCAGGTTTCTTCATTTTTACCCTGTGTAAACAGGGTAAATGCTTTTTCGCGCACGCGTGATAGCTCATCTCCATAAGTAAACTCTTCCAAAATGGTTTGATAATCTTCTGCATCAAGCGTGCCTTCAATGAGTTTTGAAGCAGTACGCGTAATGGCATCTGCAACAGCTGTGCTGGAGCTGTGAGCAGCGTCATCATTGCTGGGGGAAGTTGTTGCAGAAGTCACCGCAGAAGAATCTGTAAAAGAGCTTGTAGAATGCGCAAGGTTCATGAGTGCCTGTACATGTTCAGTTACCGTGGTACCAAGGTGCATACCTAATTGTTCTGCTACCTGTTCTATATGTGCATGTTCGTTAATGCCAAACTCTGACACATGATGGGTGCCTAAAAGCTCGGCGCTTTTCTCGTCCAGCACGCGCGTGGATAGTTCTATGGATGCATAGCGCTCAGGAGGGCAAAAGAGCTCATCCTCTAGGAAGAAGTCTTGCTTGCAGGGGGCAAGCCAACCATCTTCTAGTGTAAGAGCTGCACCGAAGGCATGGTAGCTTTCTTGCAGCTGAGCAAGAGAGCTTGTGGCAACAGAAGTAAAGGTATTACGCGTAAAGCACACACTGTACCGACAGCTCCGCGCTGTGGATGTGTTAATGACGCCTGCAACATAGACCTGCTGAACTGCCTCATTAGCATCAAATGCTGTGCTCGCAGCCAAGATTCCCAAGCGCAAAGCATACGTACTTGCAGCAGTATTGCGCATGTATTGAGAGGTGGGAAGCACGTTATGTACATCATCGGACCAATAGCTTTGTGGCATGGCGGCAGGTGGTGTAAGTTCAACCTCTAATGCAACGGCACCACGAGCAACATTGCTGCGCATAAGTCCAATAAAGCGATAGGGCAAAAGCCAGGTTTCAAAACCAGTAGAGACAGCTTCACGCACTTGCCATTCATGCGGTAGGTTGGGATTGCTGTGCGCTTCATTGGGTTTGTCGGCATAGTTGCAGACATTATGTTGCTGGCAAATGGCATCAGTAATAGCCTGTGTGTAGGTATAGAGCTCTTGCTCAGTCATAGCTGTTAGCTGGGTGTCTGCTTTAGTGGTTGCCATAAGCATGCGATTGAGTGCTGCCTCAATGCGGATGATGCGCAGCTTAATGGCATAAGGAACGGGAAACTCCTCAATGCGCAGGTAAACCATGCCGGTATGGTGCAACATAATAAGGCGCATCTGAGGCCAATGGGGTTTCTCGTCAGATTCATGGATGTGAGAAGGAAGTTCTTTGAGAAGGTCGGCTTCTTCCAACCAGCGTGCCAAAAGCCGCTCTGCCGCGCATGGCATGAGGTTATTTGCAGGATCTAGCTCGGCTTTTTGCGTACGGTCAAGCACGCCAGCATGGTAGAGTTTGAGCGCATCAATAAAGTTGGCTGCTGCATTAAAGCCACGATACAACGAATAAATATTAAAGCTCGTATCAACCTGAGCAGTATCTGGTGAATTGTCTTGCGAGGGTGCTGCTTGTAAGGCATGCTTTTGCTCGTTTAAGGCAGCCAAGCCGCCATTAAATCCAAACGCTTGAGACAGTCCAAGAAGGGCCTGACGACCACGCTCAAACGCATTGGTATGCGCTGATGTTCCATCTGCTTGCGGCATAGTTTGCTTGTTGTCTTGTGGCTGAGAGCCGTTTTCCTTGTGTTCCACATGACCTCCTGTCTTTTAGAGTACCCTATCAGACGGACATAATTCACGGTTTTGTGTGGCAGATGACAGATGGCGCGCGGTTTGGGAACATACACAAGAAGCATCAATGTAAGGATTACAACATGACCAATCAAAAGCTTGCTCACGCTACCAATACTATTGATACAACAACTACCACGACTGACACACATGCCGTGAGTGATTTTACGAGTGACCTCACAACTACAAGTTCTGAATTGTCTGCGTATTGTGCAAATGATGATGTTGTATACGCAGCTACGCAGATTTTTGATGCACTCTCGGACTTTACGCGGTTCCAAATTTTGTCTGCATTGGGAACACGGGAGCGCTCGGTATCTGAGTTGCAAGAGGCCGCGCATGTAACGCAGTCTGCCATTTCTCATCAGCTGCGTTTGTTGCGCGATCGTGGTGTGGTAGTTGCTCGTCGTGATGGTCAGCGTATGATGTACTCAATTGCAGACGACCATGTGGTTACCCTTTTGCGTGTTGGCTTAGAGCATGCAGCAGAAGATATTAAATCTGACGTATAAATAAACCACTCAGTAGCTTAGGCTCAAACCAGGTTGATTTAGGCGGCATGAGCTTACCGGCGTTTGCTACATCCATAATCTGTTGTGCACGTACTGCTGCTGGCGAGAACATCACGCCTGCAGTAGCTTGTGCTGCTTCCTGCAGCTCTGTTGCGCTTGCAGTGCCTCCTATAAAGGAAATGCGTGGGTCTGTGCTGGGGTCTTCTATACCTAAGAGGGGCGCAAGTATATGGCGTTGGAGTAGGTCTGCTGCGATGGTGTTGTTTGTTTGTGCGTCGTCAAGGTGACTTAAATCTAGATGGTACCAGCTGTTGTCTACATACAGATACGCCTGCATATCTTGAGCTTGTTGTGGCTGTGTGGCGCTGTCGGAAGCATACGATGCACAGCGCTTGACATGTATACCAGCCTCCATGATTTTCTCGATAAGCTCGGTGGGTGACATGCCATTGGTGTCATGGATGAGGCGATGATACGGCAGGATAGTGAGGTCCTCAGCGCTAAAGAGTGTCGCTAAAAACTGATGGGGCAATATGGTTTCTGGTTTGTACGTACGTGCGGCTTGCGCGACCTGGGCAGCAGCTGCAGCTCGGTGGTGACCATCTGCAATGTAGGCCGTAGGGATGCGCTCGTACAGAGCACTGAGCGCAGCTATTGCATCGGGGCGGGCAATGCGCCACACACTATGGTGCGTGCCTGTGGTATCCGTAAAATCATACAGAGGATGTGCCGCAGTAGATGCCTTGATAATAAGTGAGAGTGAGGGCTCAGCGGGATGCATCATTAAAACGGGGCTGGTCTGAGCGGATGTGGCTTCTATATGCTCAATACGGTCATACAGTTTTTCTGGGCGAATGGCTTCATGTTGCTTAATGTGACCGTTTTGGTATTCATCTACACTTGCAGCACCCACAATGCCAATTTGGCTATGCCTCTGGCCACTCAAACGCCACGCATAAAAGCAGGGAGTAGGGTCTGCCAGTAAGGTGGCATCAAGCAGGCGCTGGCCAAGCAGCTCACTTGCTTTAGCATACACATCAGAGGCGTATACATTGTAATCTTCGGGGAAGTTTACCTCAGGTCTGTCAATGGTAATAAAGGAATGTGGGTGCTTTTGTGCCCATTGACGTGCTGTTTTGCGAGTAAACACATCGTAGGGAGGTGTTACAAAATCCTGCACTCTTGCAGGGTTGGGGCGCAAGCAGCTTATAGGACTAACGTGCATACCTACCTCCTGTATGGCATAACCTCGTAAGCATACACGTATGATGTGTGCTAGGCTCAAACTACAACGTATGAGTAAGGAGCTTCTGTGACCGTGTATGCCAATTGCAATTTTGCACAGCGCGAGTTTGTCCTGTTTGATTTTGACGGTACGCTTGCCAATACTAAACCTGGTTTGGTGCGTGTTGCAACTCAGGTTTTGTCTGATTTTGGAATGTCACCTGAAGAAATTGGAGATGCTTCTCGCTTAGTTGGTCCTCCCTTTCCAGAAGCGTTTTCTCTTGTTTATGGCTTGAGTGCAGCAGATGCTGTCCAGGTAACTCGGGCGTTTCGTGCGCTGTATGATACGGTTGGTCCAGAGGATTTTCCGCTCTTTCCGGGCGGGCAAGCTATGTTGGAATCTCTTAAAGCTGCTGGTAAAAAACTTAGTACGGCGAGCTCAAAGCGAGAAGTGCAAGTCATGCATATGTTGCGCGCGCAAGGCATCATTCATCTCTTTGATGCGGTTATAGGCAAACAAAATGACGCACAAGGTTCAAAACCGTTTGTTATTGGCCGTGCATTACAAGAGCTTGGTGCTACTGCAGAGAATACCGTGATGGTTGGAGATCGCAACTATGATGTAGCGGGTGCTCATGAACTGGGCATCCCTTGTGTATGCGTGCTTTTTGGTACGGCAACAAAGCAAGAGCTCCTCGATGCTCAGGTGGATGCGCTTGTGCATTCCAACGAAGAGCTGACTGCATTGTTAACAACAGGTTCGTGCGAGCGTTAAAGCCTTATAGGTATCCAAGCCCTCTACACTACGCGATAGCTTACGATACCCACGCCATCAAAGCCAAGGGCATTGGCAACAGCAGGTTGCAAGTCAATTTCTCGACCAGCAATAAAGGGACCACGATCATTTACAACAGCGCGAACTGTGCGCCCGTTATAGCTAATCTCAATAGTAGTGCCTAAAGGCATGGGGCGCTTCATGGCAACACCCATAGAGGTAGGGGTTACGGTATCTCCAGAAGCAGTTGTTCCCCACATAAAGCCATCGTCATTGCCATACACAGACGCACCAACTGATTTCCAGCTGCCACCGCTTGTGCTGGAGGAATTGTTAGAGTTTGAAGAAGTGCCAGAGTTTGATGTGGTGCCAGAATTGCTGGTGTTGGAGCTGCTGGAAGTATTAGAAGAGTTGGAAGGAGTGCTGTTATTTGCATCAGCGCTCTGTGTGGTAGTGGCATGAGCCGCAGCCTGTTCTGCCTCCCACTTTGCCTTAGCTTCTGCTGCGCGCTCCATGGCGCGTTTCTTTGCAACTGCAATAGCTGCTTGTGCGTTGGCCTGAGCCGTAGCGGCTTCTTTGGTCTTGGACGCAAGTGTGCTTTGTTGCGAGCGTAGCGCATCGCGCGTTTGCGTAAGCTGTGACTCTATTTGTACGAGCGTTTGGATTTTCTCGTAATTGGAATCGTTAATGGCATTGATATAGGAAACAGTACTTAAAAAGTCACTAAAGTCACGTGACGATAAAATCAAGCCAATAAGATTAGGCTGGTTTTGCAAGAGTTTATAGTTAAGACGAATGGCCTCTGCTGTATCTTGGCGAACTTTAGGTAGCTGAGCTTCGAGCTCTTTAAGCTTGGACTGATTATCCTCTATCTTTTGATTGAGGTTATCCAACTCCTGTTGAGCTTGAGCGTAGTGCTCTCCAGCTTCAATAGCAGCATTTTCTAGGGCTTCGAGACTTTCTTCTGCGTATGCCGAATGAGGTGTCATACCACAGACGAGGGTAGTGCATATGAGCACACAAAGGATGCTGTGCGCAATATGCTTGCTCGTATATCCCTTCATGCTCCTCCAAAACAACGGGGACAGATGCTGTGTATCGCGCGTTTGCGCTTTTGGATGGTATACCAAAGTCTTCTAGGGAAGAGATACAGACCCTATATTCTAGCCGATACGTATATAGTCCCTGTATTTCTCCATAAAAATGCACCTGCTCGTAAAACAAACAGGTGCATTCATGCTCTGGTATATGGAGTGGCTTATTCAAGCTCAAAGGCACCGGTATAGAGCTGGTAATAGGTGCCATGGGCTGCGATAAGATTATCATGGGTGCCACGTTCAATAATATGACCGTGGTCCAAAACGATAATGACGTCGGAATTGCGCACGGTAGACAAACGGTGAGCAATAACAAAGGTGGTGCGCCCTGCCATCAAAGCATCCATACCACGTTGCACAATAAACTCAGTGCGTGTATCGATGGAGCTGGTTGCTTCATCCAAAATCATGGCAGGAGGGTCTGCCACCGCTGCACGTGCGATGGTTAAAAGCTGGCGCTGACCTTGGGAAAGCTGGGTAGCGTTATCCGTAAGCATGGTGTTATAGCCGTCAGGCAAGCGACGAATAAAGGAGTCTGCGCCTGCAAGTTTAGCGGCACCAATGCATTCATCATCACTGGCATCAAGGCGACCATAACGGATATTGTCCATAACAGTACCAGTAAACAAGTTGGTATCCTGCAAGACCATACCGAGCGAGCGACGAAGATCTGCTTTTTTAATCTTATTGATATTAATGCCATCGTAACGAATGCGACCATCAGCAATGTCATAAAAACGATTGATGAGGTTAGTAATGGTGGTTTTACCTGCACCGGTAGCACCAACAAAAGCAACCTTTTGACCAGGCTTTGCATACAAGGACACATCATGCAAAACGGTATGCTCTGGGCTGTAGCCAAAGTCTACGTGGTCCAACACAATGTCGCCAGCAAGCGGGGTATAGGTAAGCGTGCCGTCATGATGCGGATGTTTCCATGCCCATATATCGGTACGCTCAGGGCACTCTACGAGCTCGCCCTTCTCATTCTTGCTTACATTCACAAGGGTTACATAGCCTTCATCCTCCTCAATTTCTTGGTCGAGAAGGTCTAAGATGCGCGCTGCACCAGCAAGGCCCATAACAATGGAATTGATTTGGCCAGAAACTTGACCGATGGAAGATGTGAGGTTCTTGGTAAGCGTCAAAAATGATACGGCGATATCAATGGTAAGCACTGCTCCAGAAAGAGAAGGAGAGGGCAAGCCATTAATAATAAAGAAACCTCCCGCTAAAGCTACGAGCGCATAGGCAAGATTGCCCAGATTAAACAAGATGGGCATGAGCATATTTGCAAAGATATTTGCGGATTTGGAAGCCTGATAAAGCTCTTCATTGACCTTGTCAAAATCTGCTTGGGTTGCTTGTTCGTGTGTAAAGACCTTGATGACCTTTTGTCCAGCCATAGCTTCCTGAGCAAAGCCTTCTACCTGCGCAAGTGATTTTTGTTGTGTTATGAAGAAGCGCGCAGATCGTGTACCCAAAGTTTTAACTACGAGCATCATGAGCGCAATGATAGCAAGCACAATGAGGGTGAGCGGAATGGAGTACCACAGCATAATAAACAGTACCGTGGTTACACCAATGACTGCTGTGATGATGCTGGGCAAAGATTGGCTAATAAGCTGGCGCAATGCATCTACGTCGTTGGTGTAGTACGACATGATGTCACCATGCTTGTTTGTATCAAAAAAGCGAATGGGCAAGTCTTCCATATGGTCAAACATCTTATTGCGGATGTTCATAAGCGTACCCTGTGTAAGCGTGGCAAGCGTTTGCACCTGAACACTTACTGCAATCAAGGCTACGGTATAAACAGCCAATAAGGTACCAGCAATTTTTGCTATTTCTGGCTGAGCAGCTTCCCAATTTCCACTGGTAAAGTACTTTGTTACAACAGCAATTGCTTGCTGCATAAAGACGGAAGGCATCGCGCTTGCTATAGCAGAAATAACAATGCAAAGAAGGACGATGGTGGTATGTACGGGATAAAACTCAAAGAGCATGGTAATAACGCGAATAAAACTACTCTTTTGAGGAGTCTTGTGCGTATGAGTAGCTCCAGGTGCTGTAGGGGTCTTTTTATTACTCATGTACCTCATCCTCCTTTCTTAAAGTATCTTCTTGGGCTTGCATCGCGCTCATTTTCTGATCGTGAGACGCCTTGTTTTGCGAGGTATAGGTCTCGCGGTAAATTGCATTGGATGCAAGAAGCTCGTCGTGGGTGCCAATGGCATCAATCTGACCATCACGCATAACAATAATGCGGTCAGCATCCTCAATAGAACTGGTGCGCTGGGCAATAATAATTTTGGTGGTCTGGGGAATAAAGCTGCGGAAACCTGCACGAATGAGCTTATCGGTTTTGGTATCTACGGCACTGGTGGAGTCATCCAAAATCAAGATTTTGGGGTTCTTAAGTAGTGCACGTGCAATACACAAACGCTGCTTCTGACCACCAGATACGTTGGTACCACCTTGTTCAATATAGGTGTTGTATGTGTCGGGGAACTGCTGAATAAACTCGTCTGCCTGAGCAAGCTTACATGCAGCGACCAGCTGTTCGTCTGTGGCATTGGGATTGCCCCAGCGCAGGTTTTCTGCAATGGTGCCAGAGAACAAAACGTTACGCTGCAATACCACAGCCACCTGATTACGCAGTGTGTCAAGGTCGTACTCACGCACGTCATGGCCACCAACACAAACAGAGCCTCGAGTAACGTCATACAAACGACTAATCAGTTGGATGAGCGTAGATTTAGAAGAACCAGTGCCACCCAAAATGCCAATGACTTCGCCAGATGCAATGTGCAGGTCAATGTCTTTAAGAGCCATGCGTTCTGCTGTTTTGGAGTACTCAAAGTCTACGTGGTTAAAGTCAATGGAGCCATCGGGGATTTCAAACAAGGGGTTTTTAGGATTAGTAAGGTCGCTCTTCTCGATAAGAACCTCGCAAATACGACGAGCACTTTCTTCAGACATGGTAATCATGACAAATACCATAGAGAGCATCATGAGTGCCATGAGCATGGAAAAGCCATAGGTAATAAGAGCGCTCATCTGACCAACGCCAAGGCTCTGACCCTGTGAGCTTACAACAACCTGAGAACCAAAGTACACGACAAAGAGATAGATGACATCAATCGAGAAAGTAAACAGAGGAGTAGCCCATGCCAAGATGCGTTCTACATGCATAAAGTCATGAAAAAGGTTGCCCGAGGCGGTATTAAACTTCTCTTTTTCAAAGTCCTCGCGCACGTAAGACTTAACTACGCGAATGCCAGAAACATTTTCTTCTACAGACTCATTCAGGGCGTCATACTTCTTAAAAATCTGACGAAAGATAGGGGTAACGTATAGTGCAATACGAAAGACGGCATATCCCAAAACAAAAGCTACCACAATGTATAGTGCGGCCATGGGTCCACCGCTTAAAAATGCCATAATGATGGCAAAGATGGCCATAAGTGGGCTGCGTACAGCAAGACGAATCATCATAAGAAAAGACAGCTGAACGTTTGTAATGTCGGTAGTAAGACGAGTTACCAATGAGTTGGTAGAGAAGCGATCGATGTTAGAAAATGAAAACTTCTGAATCTGCGCAAAGATATCATGTCGTAAATTGCGAGCCATACCAGCTGATGCCACAGAGCCCGTGTAGCCAGCGGCAGCGCCAAATGCCAAAGATACCAAAGACATTCCAACAAGGATGGCAGCATAGTGAGAAATAACGCTCATATTCGCACCAGTAGAAATGATGTTAATGAGCTGAGCCGTTACAAAGGGAATAGAAACCTCTACAACCACTTCTCCCAAAACTAAGAGCGGTGTTACAACGGAGATATTTTTAAATTCGCGCAGGCTTTTGCCAATAATGGAAATGATGTCGCGCAGGGTAAGGTTTTTGGCTGCGTTGCCCAAGGTGCTTTCTGCCATTAGTTCTCCTTTCCATTCCAGTTGGCAATAATCGTCATAAGCGTGTTAAGCAAATCTTCTTGTTCTTTTTGCGATAAAAACGATAAGGCCTGTTGTTCAAAGTGCTTGCGGTCTTCCATGAGCTGAGTTGCTCGTTGCACGCCCTGTGGGGTGAGAAAAACTTCAAATTGACGCTTATCTGTTTCAGATTTGGAGCGCCTTATGTAGCCCTCACTCTCTATCTTACTCAGCACTTCTGATAGTGAGGCAGAAGTAATGCTCATAGACTCTTGCAGCTCACGCTGGGCCATATGCATGTCATGACGATAGAGCTTGGTGAGCACATGATCTTGACCCGCTCGTCCACCGCGAGCAAAGTACATGTAGTGACCAAGCGAGCTGATGCATGCAAGTACTCTGCGTGTAGTTCCCCAATCTGAAGGGGGAACCCAGATAGGTTTATTAGATTTATCTGCGTGCATATACACCTTCTTCTTTGTTGGATGCATAATTGTATGCCCCGAATTGAACAATTTACTAGGTTCCTTCTAAATAATTACAAGGAACCTAGCAATCTTCACATTTTTTGTACGTAAACTATGGGGACAGGTGAAGTTATGTTTGCGTATAGTACGTATAAAGGGGTGGTGAGCATGAACTTTATGAAGGCCTTTAATGACACCATAGACTATCTTGAATCGGTTTTGGATAACCAGATAGAAGAGAAGAAGGTGCTGTATATATCAGGATATTCATATCCAATGTTTAGCAGACTCTTTTCTATTTTGACAAACACATCCCTTTCAGAATATTTACGGGGAAGACGTTTGAGTGAAGCTGCTGTTTTATTGAGAGAGACAGATAAAAAAGTAATAGATATAGCTTCGTTATATGGCTACGAATCTCCAAACTCATTTGGTACAGCATTTAAAAACTTCCATGGTGTTACTCCTTCCGAGGTAAGATCTGGAAAACCCTTCAAAGTAATCTCACGTGTTCAATTGGTGCTGACTGTGCAAGGAGGCAGGAATATGAATATTACAATTCAAAAGAAAGATGCTTTTGTAGTTGCGGGTCTTGATGAGCAAAGTATAGATTCATCAGTATGTCCCCAAGTATGGAAAAAACTTTATAACACGTATAGTCATGATGAACTAGCAAAGCTTGGGGATGGAAAGTCCGTTGGTGTTTGCCATGATATAGATGAGCCAAACACTCTTAATTACCTGGCAGGGTATGTGATTAAAGATAGCATGACTGCAAAGGACATGGGATTAGATATTTTAGAAGTTCAAGCAGCGGAATATGCCATTGTTGAACTAATGGGTAAGGTTCCCGAATGTATTCATGAGGGCTGGAAGTACGTTATGGAGGTATTTTTTCCAGAACAAGGATATGTGCATTCAGGAAGTCCTGATTTTGAATATTATTATGAAGGTGATATGCAAAGCGACAACTACAAAATGGAGCTATGGATTCCGATAGTAAAGAAGAATGAGGAGTTATAAGATATCTCACGGCTTTATTATGAATTTTCTCTAAGCAAAAACCTGCTCTGACATCTTCTGTCTGAGCAGGTTTTGTGCAAAATAGCTTATTACACAAGTGAAGCTACTTGCCCTGGTTTTCATGTTTACTAAAGAAGTCAAAGCGCGGAGGTAGTTGTTTAAGTTTGTGAGTACCCGCAGCTTCGCCGAGTTTCTCTGCCAGCTGGGTAGGGGTAGCAAACGCATGCTCCCAGCTAAAGAAGAAGTCAAGATTAAAGTTTAGATAGTCACAGATAGTTTCACAGCCAAAGGGTGCTGCGGCATGCATGAGTAGCGTAGTGGTGCGGAGCGCAGCAAAGGCATCTGCTAATGCTTGCTCATACTCCTTGTTGTCCCCTTGGCTTGCCTTGGATGCATCGCCCCAGCGCTTGTTTGCAGCACGTGTAAAGTCTTCAACTACAGCCAGTGCAGAATGGGCGTCAAAACGGTGCGCAAATTTCTCAAACGCCAAAATAGCAGTAGTACATTCATCCATAACAGCTTCATGCGCAGGAAGGGTGGGTAGTTTCCCCTCCAAAGCATTTTGTGCACCATAAAAACAACTGCGAGCCAAGCGATTAAAGATGTTCGTAAGAAACGCGCTTTCTTTAAGTGCGGGGTCCGCCACGCGAGGGTCATCCTTAACAAGAACGTCTGCGCCAGTTTTTTTATCCTTATGGCTTACGCTGGTGTCATACGGTTTAGGCGAGAAACTCACGGCTTTTTGATCCAAAGCCAAGCTTAGCCAATGACAACGAAGCTGTTCTGGAGTGTAATGTTCCAACAGCTCTGCTGCCATGGGAGGTTTGATTTCTCCGGAGCTGGAAGCCTTCTTATTCATAAATAAGATGTGGTAGTTAGCAAGGGGAGTATCTTGCGTAAGGTTCCAGTCCAAAGCTTCCCATAAAGCAGGTTGTGCTACGCAATAGAAGTAGATGTTGTCCTGTCCAATAAATTGGAATACCTGAGCATCGTCAGAAGCCCACCAATCACGCCAATCGCTCGTGGAATACGAACCTTTTGGTGCAGTTGCTAAAGCAGTTTGTGTAAAGCTTATAGGAGCCCATAAACTTTCTGGCCAGCACCATACGGTCAAGCCAGACACATCTTCAATGGTAGGAGCAGGAACACCCCACTCAATGTTGCCCGTAATGCGGAAGGGGAGCAGTGTTTTGCCAGTACGGAAACGGATATTGGCGGCTTCGAGCTTCTCGCGCGCATCATCACGATCAGACCAGTTGTTAAAGGTTATAAAGAAGGAAGATTGGTTACTCGTAGCTTCTGTTAGGGTGTGAGCAGGAAGTTGATTTTCTACCGCATCAAACGCTTCACGGAATTTGGTTTGAATGTACATGACGGGATCAACCAAAGACTCACGTACCGTCTTGGTAACTACCGTGCGTACCTGTGGATTCAAGTCCCATTCATCCATGAGCTTCTCGAGCTCAGCATGAAAAGTTGGCAGGTCAAAGTACCAGTTATCTACTGGGCGTAGCTCAGGTGTAGCGCCGGTGAGCTGGGATACGGGGGCGATAAGCTCTTCAGGATCAAACTGATGACCTAAGTCGCACTCGTCTGCATAGGCTTTTTCTGATTTGCACCCACGTACAGGGCAATGTCCACGGACTTGACGACCATTGAGGAACTGCCCAGCTTCAGGATCATAGAACTGACGCGTGCTGCGCTTATGCAAATAGCCGCGTTCGTACAGGCGCTGCATGATAGTGGCAGTGAGTGTGTTATGGAACGAAGCAGCGGGCTCTAGACCAGAACCGGCAAACAAGTCCAAAGAAATGCCGTAGGCATCCAGCGCGGACTTTTGAGCCTCGTGATTCTCGTTCACGTAATCTATGATGGTGCCCGTGTAGCCTTCATCCTCTTTACGCTTACGATAGCCCTCCATAATAGGGGAACCATAGCAGTCTGTACCAGAAACAAAGAGCACGTTTTGTTTGCCAAGACGGTCGCGCAAAAAGCGAGCAAAGAAGTCTGCTGGTACAAAAACGCCGCCAATATGTCCAAAGTGCAGGTTTTTGTTGCCATAGGGCATGCCGCCCGTAATAACGGCACGTGCAGGAAATGTAGGACGATTGGTGCTATCGACTACCATGGAAGACCTTTCATAGTTGTTGCGTAAGCGCTCAGGCGCCTTAGTTTTGTTTAATTTACTTAGTATCGCACAACTTATGTGCTTCTTTGCCATCCAAAATTGCAGCAGTAAGTTCAGTTGCACTGCTTACGATATGCGTTGCGCCACAGTGCTCTAAATAGCTGTGAGTTCTAAAACCCCAATCTACGGCAATACAATCCAAACCTGCATTATGAGCAGTACGAAAATCAATTTCTGTATCACCAATGTAGACAGCAGTGGCATTTGCGTTGCCTGTTTGAGCTTGCAGCTCATGTAAGGCGGCTAAGGTTATTTCTGGTGAGGGTTTGCGCGCTATGGCATCACATACACCTGCAGCATATGCCATGGTATTTCCAAAATGCAGCAAAGACAGACGTTTGACTTCACTATCCATTTTGTTGGAAATAACCGCACAGCTTACACCCGCAGCTTGCAGGGCTGTAAGCATAGGATATATTCCCGGGTAGGGACGGGTGTGGTCATTGCTGTGTGCTGGATAATACGAGCTAAAGACCTCATCGAGTCTGCTAACCTCTTGGGGGTCTATGGCTAAATCTTGCGGACTTAGTGTGGCGCCCAATGCTAAAAGTTCGTCTGAAGATGCGCCTTGTAAGGCTGCAAGTGCACGAGCAAAGGCAATCTTTGAGCCACTGCCAAAAAAGAGCGCAGCATCAGCAGGAGTAAAGCAGGCTTTATACTTCAGCTGGTGCATAGCATAGTTGAGTGACGCTGCAAGATCTTGGGTGGTATTGAGCAGAGTACCATCCATGTCAAACAATGCAATATCGTAGGACATGGCAACCCTTCTACTTGTTTTTCTTTTTGGTTTTGGCGGATTTGGTTGGTTTTTTAGACGTGGGTTTCTCGTCAAGGCTGGCTAATAGCGCGTTTTCTTTTTGGACTTTTCGGAAAAACCATACCAAAACAAGACCTGAAGCTGCGGTAATGCCAATAGCAAACAGGCGCACTGTTGTAAGAGGAGACGTGCGTAAAACGTTTTCTTGGTTGGCGAACATATGACCGTTTTGTAGGTAGGTAGTGGTAATGTCTCCCACTTCTGGCTTGAACTTAAGTTCCGTATCTACCAGGCGAAACTGCCTATTTTGATAGGATACAACCACCTTGTATTTAAAGGTTGTAGGATCAACCTTTTTGGAGACAACAGTGGATTTGCAGGGAAGATAGTCAAAAATCACAATCTTGCGCGCAATATTAATACCCACACTTAGCAGCAGGCAAACGATAAAAACAATCAGTGCAATATGAGCACGACGTTTAGCGGGAGTGTTCTTTGACATATAAAAACCTATCTCGTGTATAAAAGTTGTTTGCTCTTTAAGGATAGCGTCTCTTATATATGTATGCGTAGCTTCTCGGCTAAAGGTTGAGCATTGCGTAATACAATCAAGTGGACTGTAAAAAATGCTAACACATGCAGCTGATTTTACGCGCAGGTGAGAAGCGAATCTACGAAAGAGGTAGGTCATGGCAACTAAAGCCAGTGTTGCACACGCTCTTTTGTCCATTAAGGCAGTATTTTTAAAGCCTGATGACCCCTTTACCTGGGCAAGTGGTATTAAAAGTCCTATTTATTGTGACAATCGCCTTACACTTAGCTACCCCGAGGTTCGTACACTTATTGATGAGGCGCTTGCTAAGAAAAGCCATGAGCTGTATCCCGATGCAGAGATGCTTATGGGAACTTCTACGGCAGGTATTGCTCATGCTGCTATTGCTGCAGATCGCTTGGGTATTCCTATGGGCTATGTGCGTGGTTCCGCAAAAGATCATGGCCGCAAGAATCAGATTGAAGGCCGTGTGCATGCGGGCGAGAAAATCGTGGTGATTGAAGATCTTATCTCCACTGGAGGTTCTGTTTTAGACTGTGTCCGCCCTTTGCGTGAGATTGGTGCAGACGTGCTGGGTGTTATATCTATCTTTACCTACGGCATGCAAAAAGGTTTGGATCGTCTTGCTGCAGACAATGTACAAAATACTAGCTTGTGTGATTTGGATACCTTGGTAGACGTTGCTGTTGAGGAAGGCTACATCAAACCTCAAGATAAGGCACGCTTGCTGGCTTTTCGTGATAACCCCTCTGATGAGAGTTGGATGACGCGTTAGATGCCAAATCAGCAAAACCAACAGCAACACAGCGAGCGTATGGACTGTGTGAATCAGCGCGGGCACTGTGTGCAACAGCAGGAGCGCATGCCATTGTTGTTGCATGCTTGTTGTGCGCCGTGTTCCATAGAACCCATTCTCCATTTACGTGAAGAGGGTTTTGAGCCTACTATTTGTTGGACTAACCCTAATATTCAACCGATAGAAGAGCATGACTTGCGTTTGGACACCATGCGCGCATATGCGCATGATTTAGGTCTTGAGCTTATTGTTGCGTCTGATAATCGTGGCGCTTGGGAGCGGCGTGTGGCTGGTGCAGGTTTTGACCGTGAGCGTAGGTGTCGCGCCTGTTATGCTCAGCGCTTGGCAGAGCTGTGTTACGTTGCAAAAGAGCGAGGATTTTCCCATGTGTCTACCACGCTGGTAGTGTCTCCCTATCAGTTGTTTGATGTGTGTCATGACGTACTCAAAAAACTTTGTGACGCACAAGGCCTTATTATGGTGTGGCGTGATTTTCGCCCGTACTACCCTGAAGCTATACGCTTGTCTCGTGAGGCGGATATGTATAGGCAAAATTACTGCGGCTGTCGTTTTTCTGCTGCAGAAGCGGCCTTTGATAGGCAAAATATACGAGATAAGCGTAAGGCGGCCAAAGCTGCTGAGCGTGCACATATGCAATTAAAAGCTCATGTTTCTTAAGGGAAGCAGCAGCTTGCTAGGAGTTATGTAATGCGTACAGATGATTTTGATTACAACCTGCCCGAAGAGCTGATTGCTCAGGCACCTGCCGAGCCGCGCGATTCTTGTCGCTTGCTAGTATTGCATCGTAAGGATGGTAGGGTAGAGCATAAGATTTTTAGGGACGTTTTGGATTTGCTTGAGCCAGGCGATTTGCTGGTTGCTAACAAAACGCGTGTTATGCCTGCTCGTTTAGTGGGGCGCAAACAGCATACGGGCGGTGTATCAGAGACCTTATTGTTGCGCCGCCGTGAAGATATTGACGCTTTGGGTTCTGTATGGGAGTGTCTTGTCAATCCAGGTAAGCGTTTGAAACCCGGTGCTGTTATTGAGTATCGCGCCGGTGGCTTGCATGCTCCCGAGTCTTCTTTTGTGGTTTTGACCGGTGAAATTGTGGATTTTGTAGATGATAACCGCGGTGGCCGCCTGGTTAAGTTTGCACCTGCAGAAGGCATGACGCTTGATGAGGCAATTCATCGTGCTGGCCATGTGCCCCTGCCTCCTTACATTACCGAGTATGACGGAGATCCCGAGAAGTACCAGACCGTATATGCTATGAAGGAAGAGCATTCCGCTGCAGCTCCTACGGCTGGTTTGCATTTTACGCCTGAGCTTATCCAGAAAATTAAAGCTAAGGGTTGTAAATGGGCAACAGTAGAGCTTGAGGTTGGTATTGACACCTTTAGGTTGGTTACCGAGGATGACCCCACACAGCATGCTATGCACACGGAGCGCTACCATGTGTCACAGGATGTGATTGATGCGGTGCATGCTGCTAAGGCTGGTGGGCACAGGGTTATTGCTGTTGGTACTACGGCGGTACGTTCGCTTGAGTCTGCCTGGGATAGTAGTGTTGTGGCAAGTGAGCCTGCAGTAGTAGCCCAGCATTTTGAGAAAACAGCTGAGTCTGCTGCAATAACAGGTACGGGAGATATTGTGGTGCGTGAAGACGCAGCCACCAACCTGTTTTTGATGCCTGGCTCAACCTTCCATGTGGTAGATGCAATGATTACCAATTTTCATGTACCACGTTCCACGCTCATGATGCTTGTCTCGGCGTTTGCTACAAGAAACCACATTATGAGTGCTTATGAGCAAGCTATTGCTGAGCGCTATAGGATGCTTAGCTTTGGTGATGCCATGTTCATTGAGTAGTGCAATTTTTTGAGTAGGGGGTATTAATGGAAAAGTTAAGGCAATTTATTTGGGATACAAGCTATGGCAAATTCCTAAGATTTGGTATTGCTTTTTTGTTTGTTGTATTTATATTGCTTTGCTTATTTATTCCAACTTTACGGGATTATTTTACGCTCTCTACCGTTTTCGTTTTTTTAGCAGCCCTTGTGTTTTCAGTAGTAGGTCCACGTGTAACTACGTCTTCAGATAGATTTTGGCGCGGTGTTGCAATTGTGGTATTTGCTTTTAATCTAGTTAAGACTCTTTTAAAAATAGTTGGTTTTGAGTTGTTTAATTAGTGCCTGCCTCAGCAAAACGCCTATCTATCACAGTATGTGATAGATAGGCGTTTACAACAGGGCACATCACCTGCGCGCAGCACAGGTTTTTTACTTAAAAATATGTGTTACAAACAGCAATATAAGCACAATAACAATGCTTGCAGCAAATAGCACACCAATAAATACAGAGCGCTGCTGTTTTGTTTTTTCACGCAGCTTTGCCTCGCGCTTCTCGAGGTTTTGCACCTGGCGTTGCTGTACCTCAATAGCGGCTTGTGTGTCACATATCGTATTGCGCAACTCTTCTGTCCGCTCTGGCGTTGCGTGAATGTCTTCTGCTTCATCAATGAGTGCTTGCGCAGCATCACGCCTGGCAGTTGCTTCATCAAGCTGTTTTTTGGTGTCTGCAATGGCTTTAGCAAGTGCGGCTAAGTTCTTGTCTACTTCAGATTCGCGGCCATGTGCATCTTTATAAAGTTTGTCATAGGTTGCTTTATGTTCGTTTGCTTCACGTTTGGCATCTTCAAGTGTTTCCTGGGCAAAATCGAGGGAATTGCGTTGTGTATATACATGCGTAAGTGCATTTTCTACAGCACGACGATGTCGTTCTGTAATCTCGCTAATTTCAGTATGAGCACAATCGAGAGCACGTTCTTCTTTAGAGATTGCTTTGCGCGTTTGTTTAAGAGCCTTCTCATCAAGCGTGTCTGCAGCGGTCAACGTTGCCAATTCTTCATGTAATGCTTCGATGTGAGCTGTGGATTTCTTGATGGATTGATTAACGTGGTCAATTTCTTCATCACGGCGGCTTATCACCTCTTTTTGTTGAGACTCAGCTCCTTTAAGAGCGCGTTTGGCATCTGCCACAACCTTAGTTGCCTCATCTACCTTATCGCGTGCCTGTTCAAGCTGAGCCTTATAAGGCCGCAAATCCTGTCTGTTGGTTTCACGAAGCTCGGTAAGTTGTTGTCTGAGCTTGTCCTCTTCGGCGCGCTTATCTGCAATTTGAGCACCTAGCTTGTTCATGCGATTTTGAGCTTCAGTACGCAGTGCAGTTTGATCTTCAATGATGCTTTTGTAGTTTTGGGCTACGTCCTCACGGTGGGCGAGAAGAGCTTTAGTCTCGTCAAGTTCACTGTGGACTTGCTTCAAGCGTGTGCGCGCAGCATCCGTTTGCTTGGCGGCTCGGCGCACGTCACGCACCGCCTCAAAACCTTCCATAACCGTATGAGCACCTTGGCTTGCACCTATTGAGATAGTCTCACGTGCTTTATCGGCAAACTTAGTGAGCTCATCTTTATTAAGCGAGCCTGCTACGGAAGAAATACTTTTGTTAATGGCTGAGCTTACTTCTTCCAGGGGTTTCTCGGTAGGCTCATCTGGCACCTGCGGTTCTTTAAGATCTTCAATTGAAGTGTCCTCTGCTACAGATGGCGTCAGAGCGGCTTCTGATACAGGTTCAGGCGCAGGAGAGTCTGGTGCGGCATTGTCTTCTGTAGTGGTATCGGGATTATGAGTGAACTCGTCTGTCATTGCGCGTCCTTCATACAAAGTCTTATACCTATAGGGTAATCGAACGAGCTAGGTTTACCTAGTGTGTGGGTAAAGTTCTGCAAGAGTTTCTGCCAATGGTCTTGCGTCTGCGAAGGGTGTAGATATATAAGTCACATATTACAAACTCAGGGTAATATAAAAAATGTATGCATATACTATAAATCCCTACGCGTGTTTATTGCATAATTCTGCTACGATAGTGAATCGAAGTTAGTCTTTTTTCGTATATACGGATAAAAGGAGATAAAGATGGTTTCTAAGCAGACCACTATTAAGAATGCAACGGGTCTTCATGCTCGTCCTGCATCTGCCTTTGTTATGGAAGCAAAGAAGTACCAG
Organism: Atopobium sp.; assembly: GCF_034113385.1. NCBI lineage: Bacteria > Bacillati > Actinomycetota > Coriobacteriia > Coriobacteriales > Atopobiaceae > Atopobium > Atopobium sp. The sequence goes on from NZ_JAXEXL010000009.1 coordinate 82,299, forward strand.
TCCAACATTACTATTGCTGATGTAGACAAGGGCACTGCTCCTGCAAATGCAAAGTCCATTATGATGATTCTTGCTGCAGGTCTTGGCACGGGCGTTACCGTAGAGATAGCCTGCGATGGTCCTGATGAGCAGGAAGCTTGCGATGCTTTGATTGCTCTTATCGATAGTGGTTTTGGCGAGTAAACTAACGCAACTTATATATACTGGTGCCTGGTACCGTTGTGTGCCAGGCATTTTTTATGTTCCTATATTTGAGTATCAAGAAATGGAAGAGCACGTCACATGGCAGATTTGTTTAGCTACGAAATTATTGCAGAAGACCCTCAAACGCATGCGCGCGCTGGCGTGTTTCATACCGCTCATGGTGACGTAGAAACTCCATTATTTATGCCGGTTGGCACCAAGGGTACGGTTAAAGGTATTTTGCCTCAGACATTGGAGCAAATTGGTGCACAGGTTGTTTTGGCAAACACCTACCATTGTGAAATGCGCCCCGGTTCAGAGATGATTGATAAGCTCGGCGGCTTGCATGATTTTATGCAGTGGCATCATCCTATTTTGACTGATTCTGGCGGCTTCCAGGTGTTTAGTCATGGCGAGTTTTTTAAGCTCTCCGATGAAGGAGTTCGTTTTAGAGCAGTGGACTATGATGGTCGCTGGATTAGCTGGACGCCCGAAGACAACATGGCTATTGCTCAGCGTTTAGGTTCAGATATTTGTATGCAGCTTGATCAATGTCCTGGCTATCCTTCTCCGCGTCCGTTTGTGGAGCGTGCGGTTGAGTTGTCCAGTATGTGGGCGGAGCGTTGTTGGAAAGCGCATACGCGCCCTGACCAAGCTCTATTTGGCATTGTTCAGGGTGGTATGGATTTGGACTTGCGCTTGCGTTCCCTTAATCATTTAGAGAGCGTTGCCAATTTCCCTGGCTATGGCATTGGTGGATATTCAGTAGGCGAAGATCACCAAACCATGTTCCAGACGTTGGAGCCTCTGGTATCAGAATACATGCCTAAGCAGAAACCTCGTTATTTGATGGGAGTAGGAAATCCCACTACGTTGGTGCGCGGCGTTGCCTGTGGTGTAGATATGTTTGATTGTGTATTGCCCACTCGTACCGCTCGCATGGGTACAGCTTTCTCATCAGAAGGCCGCTTAAATCTTAAGAATGCCCGTTTTAGCACGGATGACACACCTCTTGACCATGCCTGTGATTGTCCTGTTTGTACTGGTGGCTATACGCGTGCATACCTTAACCATTTGGTGCGCCAAAAAGAGATGCTTGGTTCCATTTTGCTTTCTATGCACAATCTCTACTTCTTGCTTAACCTTATGAGAAAAGCACGCGCGTCCATCATTGAAGGTACCTACGGTGATTTTGTAGATAGTTGGATGAATAGTCCAGCTGCCGATGATTTTTAAAGACACTGAGTCTCTTTTCTCTTCAATCATGCGTCTATAATGAATGGTTGGAAAATAGCTCTAGATATGTGGCAGCTCTGCTCCATATCTTAACAACCTGAAAGAGACTGTCTTATGGCTCGTAAAAAGTCACAGGACTCCTTAAAGACTGGAATTGATCGCTGGGATAAGGGTTCAGCATCTCACAGTCACAGGAGTTCATCTACGTCTGCCGCACCAAGAGAGCTGCGTAAGTGGGTGGCAACACTCATAGCTCTTCTCGTTATATGTGTTGTGTGCGTGATTGGTTTTATGCCACTTAATGAGCGCATTACACAGGGCTTGGACATTCAAGGTGGCGTTTCCGTCATTATGACTGCAAGCAAATCTGATGGATCTGCACCAAGTGCAAATGACATGCAAACGGCAACGTCTATTGTTCAAAATCGCGTAAACTCATTGGGTGCTTCTGAGGCGACCGTTCAACAACAGGGTAACAACGCCATTCTTATTCAGATTCCGGGTGCAACAGACGCACAGCAGGCAGTAGAAACCATTGGTAAAACTGGCTATCTTGAGTTTGTGCGCCTGGATGCCATTGGTGACGCAGATGCAGTGGCTCAGCTTAGTGCTTATAAGGATAACGTGTCGCTTAAAAAGGGCACTTATTCTGCGTTTATGGATGGAGCTTCCATTGCGTCAGTACAGGTAGCACAGCAGTCTCATTCTGCTACGGGCGCGTATGTGGTCAATTTGACGTTAACGGGAGATGGCGCCAAGAAATTTGCAGAGGTAACGCGTGAACTTGCGCCTACTAACGGCCGTATTGCCATTGTGTTAGATGGCGTTGTGAAGTCTTCTCCTGCCGTACAAAATGAGATTACTGATGGCAATGTAAGTATTTCTGGTAACTTTACAGCCGATTCCGCGCGTTCTCTTAAAACCGTGCTTGACTCGGGTTCTTTGCCCGTTACGCTCAACTATTCAGAGAGTCGCGTTGTTGGCCCTACCCTTGGTCAAGATTCTTTGCATCAGGGTATTCTTGCCATTGCTTTGGGTATGGCTGTTGTTATCTTGTATCTGTTTGTGTTCTATAAGGGTTTGGGCATTTTAACACTTGGTTCTTTGCTTGCATTTGCCCTGATGTACCTTGGTCTTTTGGCTGCATTATCGCATTTTGGCGCCTTTGCCTTATCACTTCCTGGCTTGGCTGGCATTGTTTTGACCATTGGTATGGCAGCTGACTCTTCCATTTTGGTTTTAGAGCGTTTTCGAGAAGAGATTAGGATGGGCAAGAGTATACGCAATGCATCGCTGTCTGGTGTTAAGCATGGCATTGGAACATCGCTTGATGCAGATATGGTCACCATGGTTTCTGCGCTTGCTCTGTTCTTCTTTGCGGTTGGTCCCGTAAAGGGATTTGGTCTTACCCTTGGCTTGGGCATTGTATGCGACGTTATTACCATGTTCATGTTTAAAGCGCCTGCACTGCGTCTTTTGGCACATGGCCCCATTGCAAAGCATCCTGGTTTTTGGGGTGTTTCGTCTGATATAGATGAGGCAAACAAAAAACAGGGTGTTTTAGCTTCGAAGGGAGGTGCCACTCGTGCGTAGTCATTTTTCTCATGAGTTGCCCATTATTACGCATCGTCGTGTCTTTTTGACTGTGTCCGCCGTACTTATCGTTTTGTCTCTTGCGGGCTTGCTGGTACGGGGTTTGGTGTTTGGTATTGAGTTTAGTGGTGGTACCGAGATTGATTTTTACAATACCGGGACTATTTCTATCGAGCGCATGCGCAGTGCCTTGGCAGATGCCCAAGAGGGCAATGCCACTGTTCAAACTACGTTAACGGATGGTGCTGCTGGTTTTTTGGTACGTTCTGACACCACTGATCCCAATACAGCAACTGAGCATGCGCAACAAGCAGCACAGGCCTTATCGCTGCCCGATGCCTCGTATCAGGTAACTACCATTGGTCCTGATTGGGGGGCTAACGTAACACACTCTTCTGCTTTGGCTTTTGGTATTGCTCTTTTGGCAATCATTGCCTATATTGCCATTCGCTATGAGTACAAGATGGCCTTGTGTGCCGTGGCATCTTTGCTGCATGACCTCATTATTACTATAGGCATTTATGCTTGGACACAAACTGCGCTTACTCCTAATGTGGTAGCAGCCTTGCTTACTATCATGGGTTATTCACTGTATGACACTGTTGTTGAGTTCCACCGCATTAACGAGAATGCCAAGCGTTCAGGTGATAGTGCTCATCGGAGCTATAACCAAATTGCAAATTTCTCTATCAATGAGGTTTTGGTTCGTACCATTAACACTACGATTACTTCGTTGGTCCCTGTAGCTGCCATGCTTGCGTTTGGTGGAGCAACACTCAAAGACTTTGCCTTTGCTATGGCTATTGGTTTGGTGCTGGGTGGCTATTCCTCCTTTGGCGTAGCTTCTCCTTTGCTGTGCATCTGGAAGAGCCAAGAGCCCAAGTGGAAAAAGCTTGAGGCAAAGTATGGTTCTGGCGCTCAGACTGAAACTGTTGCCGAGGTAAAATAATGGCTAAGCTCGATGGGAGCAAGCGCTGGGAAGTTTTGGCTCCTCATGCCAATGCTGAGCAGCGCCTTCAATCGCAACTTAACGTTTCTCCTTTGGTTGCTCGAGTTATGGCGGCGCGTGGTTTTGATGCCAATGAAGAAGCTCAGCGTTTTTTGCAGCCTGATTTAGATCGAGACTGGTTTGATCCCTATACCATCCCCCATATGGAGCAAGCAGTTACCAAGATTGTAGAGGCCATTGCTGCCGATAAAATCATTGCAGTGTTTGGTGATTTTGATGTAGATGGCATGACGTCTACCTGCTTGCTTACGTTGGCACTGCGTCGTATGGGCGCCAATCAAGTACGTGCCTATATCCCACATCGCTTTGATGAGGGATATGGTTTGTCTGTTGCGGCGCTTGATCGCGTAATGGAAGATGGCAAGCCTGACCTTATCATTACGGTTGATAATGGTATTTCTGCTGCTAAAGAGGTTACTTGGCTACTTGAGCAGGGTATTGATGTTGTCATTACCGACCATCATGAACCTGCAGATTTAGTTCCTCAGGGTGTGCCTGTTGTTGATCCTAAACTACAGCCCTCTCATTGCTCACGTGAGCTGGCAGGTGCTGGTGTTGCACTCAAGTTGGTATGTGCTTTAAGCCGCAGACTGGGTATGCCGCAGTTATGGCGTGAATATACAGAAATTGCCTGTTTAGGAACTATTTCTGACATGATGCTTCTTGTGGGTGAAAATCGCTCACTGGTGTATGACGGTATCCGTCGTCTACGCAAAACAAATCGCCCTGGCATTGTGGCACTTAGTGCTATAAGTCATGTGGATTTAGCGGCTGTTACTTCAGACTCATTGCCCTTCTCGCTTATTCCTCGTTTGAATGCTGCGGGACGCATGGGTAAAACGGATGTAGCACTTGAGTTGTTACTTACCCAAGATCCTGAACACGCTGCTCGTTTGGCTGGTGAGCTTGAGCGCATTAACCAGATGCGTCGTGAGATTGAGTCAAGCTTGGCACAAGAAGCTATGGCTATGGTTGAGGCTACCTATGAGCCTGGTGGCCGCGTGATTGTTATTGCAGGTGAAGGCTGGCATGAAGGCGTTAAAGGCATTGTAGCTAGCCGTATTGTTAACCGCTATCATGTGCCGTCGTTACTCTTTACCATATCTGATGGTATTGCTCGTGGCAGTGGTCGTAGTGTTGGCTCGGTAGACCTGTTTAGCGCGGTGAGCAAGTGTTCTGATTTGCTCGTTCGCTTTGGTGGGCATTCTGGTGCCGTGGGTGTTACCTTAGATGCCGCCAATATTGATGCTTTTAGATTGCGTATGGAGGAGGAGCTCTCTAAGCTTCCAGAGGATGATTTTGTTTCCACTGGGGAAGTAACTGCACTTGTTGAGTTACATGAGCTTGACGTGCAATCTATTAACTCGCTTGAGGTATTGCAGCCCTTTGGCCAGGGCAACAAAAAGCCGCTCTTGGCTACGTCTGGCGTATGTATGCGTAGTTGTTGTCGCGTAGGCAGTGCAGGTGAGCATCTACGGTTTACTGCAACAGATGGCATTCATTCTATTCCTGCAATTATGTTTAGAGCACCTAATGTGGAGCAGGCAGTTGATTTTGACGGTGCTGTTAACCTTGTCTTTGAGGCTGTGAGTGAGACGTGGCAAGGACGTACCAAGCCTAAACTTATGGTGCGTGATATTGTGTATCGAGCGGCAGCTGCGGCGGCGCAAACAATGCCCTCCATTGCCGATGAGCTTTTCTCGCGCTCTCATGCTATTTTGGCACGCGGGGAATATGAGGGCCTTGCCGAGGCATCAAGTTTCCCAACCATTGCAATGCAGGTCCAATCTCCCGCACGACAAGCTGCCATTGCTCAGCTTTTTGCTGGTCAGCCTTTAGACATCATGTTTGATCCCACAGCCCCGCACGAGCAAAAGACATTGGTTTTGGCTACAGAACAGGGCGAGGTACTAGGCGAGTTACGTCCTGCTATTAATGCGGCATTAGCCCCGCGTATTGCAGCGGGGGCAAAGTATGGAGCAGCGGTTGTTGCCGTAACGCACAGTGAACAAAAAGGCTATGGCCTTAATGTTGTGGTAGTACGCCAGCATTCCACCAATGATGCCGCTACTTCTAAGGCAGAGGATGAGAGCAAGGCGCAGATTACCCATATGCGTAGTTCGTTTGAGTCATTGTCGTATGAAGAACTTACTGAGGCACTGCGCCAGTGTACGATTGGCCAGCATGCGCTGCTTCCTGCTCAGGCACAAGCCTTGCAGCAATTAGCCCAGGGTCACTCTACGTTGTGTGTTATGGCAACTGGTAGGGGTAAGTCGCTCATCTTTCATATGCATGCTGCGCGTGAGGCTATTTTGCACAAGCGCGTCAGCATTTTTGTATTTCCTCTGCGCGCGCTCGTAGCCGATCAAGCCTATCATCTTACCGAGATGTTCGAGAAGATTGGCATGAACATTCGCGTGATTACCGGAGAAACCCGTTTGGATGAGCGCGATGACATCTTTATTGGCGCACGTTCTGGCGCAATCGATGTTCTTCTCACCACACCAGAGTTTTTGGCCATTCACTCTCAGCGCTTTGCATCCATTGGTCGTGTGGGATTTATAGTGGTGGATGAGGCGCATCATGCTGGCACGGCAAAGGGTGGCAATCGCAGTGCATATACCGAGCTACCGCGTGTTTTAGCAGAGCTTAATAACCCCGTATGCTTGGCAGTAAGCGCTACAGCGCATACTGATAGCGCCCAGGAAATCTGCTCGCTTGCTCATATTGATGCAAGCCATGTAATTGTAGATCGTTCCATGCGCAGTAATCTGAGTGTGCAAGATGAGCGTGATTCCCAAGATCGCGATGCAGCTCTTATCCATCTTGTTGCTTCTGGCGAGAAGGTCGTCGTGTATGTTAATTCACGCGAGCAATCCGTTATGTTGGCTCGTATGTTGCGTCGTGCTGTACCTGATTTGGGGCATAAGATTTCCTTCTACAACGCTGGACTCACGCGCAAGGAACGCTCTAAGGTAGAGGATGCATTTAGAAGCGGAGAGCTGTGCTGCATAGTTGCTACCAGTGCGTTTGGCGAGGGCGTTAACTTGCCTGACGTCCGTGATGTTGTGCTGTACCATATGCCCTTTGGTTCTGTGGAGTTTAACCAAATGTCTGGCCGTGCTGGCCGTGATGGAAAGCCTGCCCAGATTTACGTGTTATTTGGTGATCGCGATGCTCGTATCAATGAACGCTTGCTTGCGGCTGGTGCTCCTGACCGCACTGCGCTCGTGGTGCTATATCGCACGCTTATTGCTCAGGCAAAGGTGCAATCGGATATGACTGGGCAAACCCAAGCTCAGATGGACGGCGCACCCACACAGGGTTTCTCGTTATCCAATTCAGAGTTGGCGGAGGCTGCCCGTGAGCGTGATGCTCATACAGAGCTGGATGAACGTATGGTGTCGTGCGGCATTGCCATTTTTAAAGAGTTGGGACTGTTGCGTACCACTGGATATGGAACAACGCGCAGAATTGTTATGAATCTATCGCCCGTACGTGTAGACCTAGAGAAATCTATTCGCTATTTGGAAGGTCAGCACGCACGTGAAGAGTTTGAGCAGTTTAGGAATTGGGTTCTGACTGCTTCGACCGACGAGCTTTTGGCTCGTATTAACAGGCCCATTACCCCAGATTTTGGGTATGAGGTCTAAAGGAGGCCAAGCGGATGACATTAGAAACAAGTGCTGGTAGAGGTACAACTGAAGAGGGATTGTTTGTTCCTGCAACGGATGAGATTCCAGAAGCGGACAATTACAGCTTGTTGCTTCGTACCTGTGGGCAGTATCTAAATGAGGCGGATTTACAAACCGTAAAGGATGCCTACGATTTTGCCGCACGTTTTCACGGTAATCAGCGCCGTCGTAGTGGCGAGCCTTACATCAATCATCCTGTCGAAGTTGCCTTTATTTTGGCAAATAACTTGCACATGGATAAAGACGTTATTTGCACAGCATTGCTGCATGATACCGTGGAGGACACCACGGCCACACTTGGTGATATTGCTGCTCAGTTTGGCGAGACGGTCGCGGAGCTTGTAGATGGTGTTACGAAGCTTACATCCATTGAGGTAGACTCCATGGATGAAAAGCAAGCGCTTAACTTACGTAAGATGTTTTTGGCCATGTCTAAAGATATTCGCGTAGTGATTATTAAGCTTGCTGACCGCTTACATAACATGCGTACGTTGGCATCTTTGCCACCACATCGCCGCATATTCAAGGCGCGCGAGACCATGGATGTGTACGCACCCTTGGCAGATCGCTTGGGCATCAGTTCCTTTAAGTGGGAGCTTGAAGACCTTTCATTTTTCTACTTATATACCGATGAATACACCCGCATTGCGCGCATGGTACAAGACTCTCATGAGGCGCGTGAGCGCGAGACTAACGCTATTATTGAGGTGCTTTCGGACGAGATTGCTCAAACAGGTATTACGGGTCTACAGATTAGCGGTCGTCCCAAACATCTGTGGTCCATCTACCAAAAAATGAAGCGCAAGGACAAACAATTCTCGGATATTTATGACCTGATTGCTTTACGTGTTATTGCTCAATCGGTGAGCGATTGTTATTCCATTTTAGGCTCTGTTCACTCTTTGTGGCATCCCTTACCAGGTCGTTTTAAAGATTACATTGCAACCCCTAAGCCCAATGGTTACAGCTCGCTGCATACGACGGTTGTAGGCCCCGACGCACGACCCATTGAGATTCAAATCCGCACGTATGAAATGCATGAGCAGGCAGAATACGGTATTGCTGCTCATTGGCTTTATAAGCGCTCAGGCAACTCATTGGGTGAGTTTTCTCATGACGATAAAAGCGTGGACTCACAAATATCTTGGATTCGCCGCAGTCTTGACTGGGCTGCTGAGGCAGATATTGATGACGCACATGAATACCTCGATAGCTTGCGCGTAGACCTCTATGAGGATGAGATTTTTGTCTTTACTCCCAAGGGTGAGGTCATGAGTTTGCGTGCTGGTGCTACACCTTTGGACTTTGCGTATGCGGTTCACACTGAGGTTGGCAATCATTGTGTTGGTGCTAAGGTTAACGGTTCTGTGGTACCGCTTACCTACTCGTTGGAAATTGGTGATCGTGTAGAGATTCTTACCAATAAAAACTCCAAGCCTTCGCGTGATTGGATTTCTTTGGTGCGTACACCGTCTGCTCGCGCCAAAATCCGTAAGTATTTTTCTACCGCTAGCAAGTCTGATGATGCAGAAACAGGACGTTCTGAACTCGCTCGTGAACTGCGTAAACGCGGTTTTGGTATCTCTAATGCCCGTACTACTAAGGCGCTTAACCGCGTATATGTTCAGTATGATTTCCATGCGGTTGATGATCTTTTTGCTGCAATAGGCACCAATAAACTTACGGCAAAATCGGTTGCTAATCGCGTGGAAGCTGTCCTTATGGAGGGCAGCCCCGAGCGGCTGGCAGAGGCAGCAAAAGCAGCAGAGGAAGAGGCTCGCAAAAAAGAGGCTATGGATGGCGATAAGCCCCTCAAGCTTGCCAAGCCTCAAACGCGTGAGCAACGTAAAAAGCGCACTAATTGTGGCGTCGTGGTTAAGGGCGATGCTGATCTTTTAGTTCATCTATCTAAATGCTGCAATCCCGTTGCCGGCGATCAAATTATTGGTTTTATTACGCGTGGTCGTGGCGTTTCAGTACATCGCGCCAACTGCCCCAATGTCACCGATCTTATGCGTCATCCTGAGCGCATGATTGATGTTGAGTGGGATACATCGGGTGCAACCGAGTTCCAAGTAGAAATTGTAGTTGCTGCAACCGACCGTATGGGCTTGCTCAAGGATGTAACCATTGCATTAGGTGACGCAGGCGCCAACATTTTGTCTGCTGCTACGCAAACAAGCGACAGTGGTGCCGCACGCTTGCGTTTTCTTATTGCCATCTCTGATGCAAGTATTCTTAATTCGCTGCTGGCAACGGTGGGCCGAGTTTCAGGCGTATATGATGCACGTCGCATCTTGCCAGGAGAGGGAAGCAAACAGCTTAAACGTCGTTTTTAGGGTGCTTGTAGTAGGTGAGGTTGTAAAAACACACAGCTTAGTGTTCCTGTAATGCCGGATTAAGGACAGGGTATGTCTATTAGTTTTACCAGCACTGCATCGTATGGTAATGACACCATTCATTGTTTTGTGGTAGGTCCTATTTCTACCAACTGTTATGCCTATGTGTCAGAGGGTGAGTGTTTGGTTATTGACCCAGGTTTTGATGGTGCTGCTTTGGCAGAACAGCTAGCAGATCAAAACATTACCACCATTGTTGCTACTCACGGTCACGGGGACCATGTAGGTGGTGTGGCAGAACTCATGCGTCCCTCCACCGCTTTTCTCATGAACGAGAAAGACGTGGAGCTTGCACAATCTGCTCATGCTGCTGGTCACAGACCTGGAGAGTCCCTGCCACCTCATCCCACGGGTACCTTGTCCGAAGGTGACATCATAAACGTGGGGACTGCAAGCTTTTATGTTATCGAGACACCTGGGCATACGCGTGGTGGTGTGTGTTTGGTGGGGCATGGTACCGCAGAAGGTTTGTGTTTTACGGGTGATACGCTGTTTGCAGGAAGTGCGGGGCGCACGGATTTGCCTGGCGGTAACTTTGATGAGCTTATGCACTCACTCAAGAGGCTCAAAGCAGAGCTTGCCCAAGACTGTATGGTGCTTCCTGGACATGGCGCAACTACTACTATGCAAATAGAATGTGCTACTAATCGCTTTTATCAGTAGAAAGACCTATCCACGAGCGAGACTTACAGAACAGCTGAACTTACAGACTGGTATATAAAGCAACAGATAACAAAAAGAGCCCCAAAAGGGGCTCTTGCTTTTGTATGGTGCCTGAGGTGAGACTCGAACTCACACGTCCTTGCGGACAACGGATTTTGAATCCGTCGCGTCTGCCAATTCCACCACTCAGGCATACGCGCATTGCGCGTTACAAACTATAGCAGAAAAAATGAACAAGTGGTACGAGACGACGCAAAAATATTCATGGCGCGTCTAGTTGTTACTCTAATCCTTACGAGGAGTGCCCCACCAAAAAGTTGCTACCGTACCAGGACCTGTATGTACGCCAATGGTAGCGCCAATGTTAAAGATTTGTGCAGGTTGAGCCTTGGGGAACGCCTGAGCAATGAGCTTGGCCACTTCCTGGGCATCTTCTAAACAATCCGAATGGCTTATAAACACCTCGTCCGTATAGTCAAAACCATTGTGGCAGGTCTCTTCCATAAGAGAAACCACACGCTTACTGGCACGCTTTTTAGTACGAATCTTTTCCTTAACTGCAAGCGAACCATCGGGGGCAACATGCATCAAAGGACATATATGAAGCATGCTGCCTACCGTGCCTGCTGTCTTGGAAATGCGTCCACCCTTAATAAAAAATCGTAAGTCTGTTGAGAAGAACCAGCTTTGTACCTCAGTTTTATGGGCTTCTGCCCAATCGCGCGTCTGGTCAATAGACATACCACTATCACGCATCTGAGCAAGTTTACTTACTAACAAGCCATACCCAGCGCTCGCGCAAAGAGAGTCTACGATATACAGCTTTTGATGAGGAAACTCCTGTGCCAAGATGCTAGCTGCGTTGCATGCAGATTGGTATGTTCCAGAGATGCCAGAGGACAAGGTAACATGTAAAACATCATTGCCATCGGCAAGTAGAGGACGCCAAAAATCTATGTAGTCGCCAACGTTAACCTGAGAGGTTGTAGCTTGGGCACCTGCAAGCATTTTTGCAAACATACTACGAGGTGTATTGGATTTACCAAAATCATCTTTGTACCAGACGTCGTCGAGCATGTAATTAAAGTCGATAGAGGGGATAGCGTGAGCACGCAAAAACTCTTCAGAGACATCTACGGTGGAGCAACAAGTTAAAACAAAGTCGGCCATAATACTCCCTTAATATGAGGTAATCATCTCTACTCTAGCGCAAACACAGTCCAACCACAGTCCAAAAAATATGCACTGAATGTGTGTTTGTTTGGGAGCACAGCATCTAAGGGTATCTTTTCTTGCGTTTGGCAGCAGCTATCTCTAATATAGAACGAGTTCGCGCGTATGCGCGTTGGAGAAGCGGAATCAGGCACGTGGATTCCCACCTGAACGGCGCCCTCTTGGCAGCTGTCTGGTAGGCAAACGGATAGTTCTTCTCGCCAGTCTTTGTGCGAGCCGTAAGTCCCAGATGGATGCGTATGCGTCGTCTGGGTATTTTTATGCGGCTGTGCCGCACAGAGAGGAAGGTGTAGGAAGATAGCCAAACCCCAGGGTCCTCGTGTAAACGAGGAAATCACCGCTCGTACCTGCCGCCTTATTGGCGAAGATGGTTCTCAGTTGGGCTTGTTCGGTGTTTCTGACGCATTGCGTCTTGCTGACGAGCGCGGTCTTGACCTTGTTGAGATTGCTCCCAATGCAGAGCCTCCTGTATGCAAGGTGATGGACTATCGCAAGTTCAAGTATGAGCAGGACCGCAAGGCCAAGGCTGCTCGCAAGAATCAGGCCAAGGTTGAGGTCAAGGAAATGAAGTTCCGTCCCAAGATTGATGTGGGCGACTACGAGACCAAGAAGAGCCATGTGCTTCGCTTCCTTAAGAAGGGCGCACGCGTCAAAATCACGATTATGTTCCGTGGACGTGAGATGGCCCATCCTGAGCAGGGTCTCAATGTTCTTGAGCGTCTTGCAGAAGACTTAAAGCCTTTTGCAAATGTAGAAGCTCAGCCCAAGATGGAGGGCCGTAACATGCACATGCTCGTCGCTCCTATTAAGGGCGCTTTTGATGAGAAGCCCATGATGGATGACGATTCTGCAAACAAGAAGGAGAACTAGTATGCCAAAGATGAAGACTCACAAGGGAACCGCCAAGCGTTTCCGTAAAACTGGTACCGGCAAGATTATGCGCGCTAAGGCATTTAAGAGCCACATCCTTACCAAGAAGTCTCAGAAGCGTATTCGTGGTTTCCGTCAAGAAGCCGTTGTTTCCGCAGCCGATGCAAAGAATGTATCGGTACGTATGGGTAAGTAGGCGCTTAAGCGTCAGTAAGAGCATTTCACTCACAAGGAGTTGATTACATATGGCACGTGTAAAGCGCGCAGTTAACGCCAAAAAGAAGCGTCACACCCTCCAAGAGCGTACTAAGGGTTATTACGGAACTTCCTCTCGTACCCTTCGTGGTATGAAGGAGCAGATGCAGCATTCTTTGCAGTATCAGTATCGTGATCGTCGCAGCAAGAAGCGCGACATTCGTCGTCTTTGGATTCAGCGTATTAACGCTGCAGCTCGCATTAATGACATGAGCTACTCCGTGTTCATGCATGGTCTTAAGCTTGCTGGTGTAGAGCTTGACCGTAAGGTTTTGGCTCAGATTGCCTATGAGGATTCTGCAGCATTTGCAGACCTTGTAGCTATTGCTAAAAAGGCAGTAGAGGCTGCTGAGTAGCTTCCAGTACGCAGATATAGCTTGTATGCAATAACCCGAGAAGTTCACGTGAGCTTCTCGGGTTTCTGTTTTTACAGTTTCTATCAAAATCTAATTATCCGGTCCCTGTGTTCGTAAATATAAAGCATATATCCATAATATAATCCCGCTTATCAAAATAACGGCGATAATGGAAAAACCGGATGCTTTATTCAGGTAACCCATAAATATCAAAAGGAAAAAAGCTATTCCAAGAAGAGTGGTTTGAACAGCATATCCTACCATAATATCAAAAAAAGTGAGTTTTACTGCAAAGAAAATACTGAGAGAAAAACATCAGCCTATATAGCGAATGTATGAAACTTGTCTCACGCTATAGTCTTATGAGTGCTTGTTCTTACGTTTTTTGAGGCGCTTGCGCAGAGTGCTGCCCTCAAGCTTTTGCGCTTTAGCCTCTTGTTCAAAGGCGGGGTTATCAGGTGTAATAAGTACATCGTCATCTGCTTCTGGATCATAGTGATGAAGCAATACTGGCTCAAACAAATGAAGCTTGGAAGCAAAGCTACCTGACGCAACAATCAAAACAATAAAGATAATCATGCGAGGCCAGACCGGAACCTTTGTCATAACAAAGGAGCCAATGCATAACATGGCGGTCCATGCATAAATAAGAAGTACTGCTTGACGCTGGTCAAAGCCACTTTGGATAAGCCTATGGTGGATGTGGCCCTTATCGGCTTGTCCAATACTTACATGAGCACGCTTGCGGCGCACAATGGCAGAGAGTGTATCAATAATAGGAATGCTCGCTACTAACAAAGGAATAATAATGGTGGTAAGACCGGCAACGCGTGTTACGTTAAGCAAAGAAATTGCGCCTAAAGTAAACCCTAGCAACAAGGAACCTGAGTCACCCAAAAAGATGCTGGCAGGATTGAAGTTAAAGCGCAAAAATCCTAGGGTGGTACCAGCTAACGCAATAGAAAGTGCCGCAGCATCCAAGCGTCCTGCAGCAGTAGCTAATACAAACATAGTAAGGCTTGCTATGCAGGTAATGCCAGAAGCAAGGCCATCCAAGCCGTCGATTAAGTTAATGATGTTACAGTAGGCAACCAAATACATAATGGTTATGGGATAGGTTAAGAAACCGAGAACAATTTCACTCTCGGTAAGTGGGTTATAAATATTGCCAATAACAAGGCCGCCACACACAGCAATAACGGCAGCAATAATCTGCCCTGTGAATTTGACGAGTGGTTTGAGCGAGAATATATCGTCCAATACACCCACAAAAAAGATACACGTTAGAGAGGCAGCAAGTAAGTAATAGTTAACGGACATGCCCGGATGGGGGACAAGCACGATAGGCCACAGGTAGCGAGTGGTACCAATATATTGCGTTACCGCTGCAGCAACCAGGCCAATAAAAACAGCAATGCCACCCATGCGCGGGATAGGTGTTTTATTGATGCGCCGCTTACCGGGCTTATCGATAGAACCAACTTTACGAGCAATAAGCTTAGCTAGTGGGGTAGTAATAACAGTTGCGATAAGGGCAACAAGGTATACACACATGTATGGAATATATGAACTCACGTGGTACTACTCCTACGATGGAGCGAACACGAGCGCGTGAACGCATGTTTACACGGTAAGTTTAAGTACACGCCATAACTTCTAGTAAGTCAAGACTGGTATCAATTTATCTATTTTGTATAGTAAAGGTGTCGAGCTCCTGCGAGCTAACTGGGTGAACCGACAAGTTTTTTCAGGGAGCCTGGTTCTTGTGCTTAGTACGGGGATCCTTCGTTGTTGAGGAAGCCGGAACAGGCAAGTAGGGCACCCACCTTATGAGAGGTGGGTTCACAATTGCAACGCAGGAGCCCGACGTTATGATGGCTGCTGCCACACGTCGAGCTCCTATCACGTTAAAACTTTGTTGTTTGTGCTGTAGTGTGTAGGCTTACTGCACTGATACAAATTTGTGTGAGCGCAGTCTACACATTACTTCTTGCGAGAATTACTTCTCGTCAGAACGAGGAACAACCTCAATTGCGTTCTCGGGAAGGGCTGCACCCTTAGGTTGGATAAGCAGACGATATCCCAATACATCCAAAATCTTGTTAAGAACACGGGTCTGAGGGTTACCAACAGCCAGAACAGAAGCGATGGCAGGCTGGCTTACGCCAAGAGCCTTAGCAAGCTCGGACTGAGTTGTTCCCTTAGCGGAAATGATGGAGCGTAGAGCGTCGGAAATGACCACTTTTTCTTGATTAGCCATGCAAATGCCTCTCTTACATACCACAGCTCGTGGGCTATGAACTTATCACATAATTTGTGATAAAGGATTTATAACCCACTTTGAAGCATTAAATCTGATTTGTAACAAAAAAGTGCATTTTTGTGATATATACATGAAAAAATAAGATATTTTGTGTTTGCCTGATGTATCTGCGTGTGTTTTGTTGCCTTGAGACGTCGTTTTATGTCAGGTCCTTGTGGCGGGTACAATTAAGACCACACTTGCAAGATATGTATGAGTTTTAGTCCGATGAGTCCGTGCTTTTGTTTGACTATTTAAAGAGGAACCTATGACGCAAGCTACCTCCACTAAAAAAACCATTGCTGTTATTGACGGCAACTCACTTATGCACCGTGCATTTCATGCCATTTCTCAACCCATGCAGGCACCAGATGGTCGCCCCACCAATGCTTTGTTTGGTTTCTTTAATATGTTTGTCAAGTTCTACGAGAGCTTCTCGCCTGATGGCATAGTCTGCGCTTTTGATAAGGGTCGTCCTCAGATACGCATGGAAATGCTTCCGCAATATAAGGCTCAGCGCCCGCCTATGGATCCAGATTTGCATGCACAATTTCCCATGGTTAAAGAGCTGCTTCGTACGATGCGTGTTCCCGTAATGGAGTGTGAGGGTTGGGAAGGCGATGACATTTTGGGTACGTTGGCTCGTCGTGGAGAACAGGCGGGCTATACCATGCTGTTGGTGACGGGCGATCGTGATATGTATCAGTTATCTACAGACTTGGTGCATATTGTGTCTACTCGCAAAGGCATTACAGATGTATCCATTATGACGCCAGATTCTGTGAGTGATTTGTATAACGGCATTACACCCGCGCTTGTTCCTGATTTTTATGGCCTTAAGGGCGATAGCTCGGATAATATCCCTGGCGTTCCTGGTATTGGTCCCAAGAAGGCTGCTGCACTTATTATGCAGTATGGCAGTTTGGATGAAGTACTTGCCCACGCAGATGAAGTAACGGGCAAAATGGGTGAGAACTTACGGGCGCATAAGGAAGATGCGCTTTTGAGCCGCAAAGTGGCAACCATTCGCACTGATGCTCCTATTGAGCTGGAATTATCTGAAGTTCAGTTCCCCGCATTTACCTCTGATAAGGCATTAGCAGAGGTTTCCCAGGCTTTTTCTGATTTAGGTTTTACGGGCGTGCTTCAGCGTATTGTTGCGCTGGCAGGCGGTAGCGTACAAACGCCCAAAAGTGCTTTTTCTGCGCTTCCCAAGCCGGCAGAGGGCAAGGATGCTACTGCGCTTGTGGCGTCTGCTATCCAGAAGGGCCTGTGGGTTGGCGTAGCACTTGAGCAGGGAAGTGCTGTTGGCCAATTGGCATTGGATTTAGGCGATGCCACCAATGTGTTGTGGGTGGCCACGGATGAGGCACTGGCACGTTTTGATGGTGATGATGCCCTAGCTACATTGCAGCAGCTGTTTGAGGCCGGCAAGATTGTATCGTCTGATGTCAAACAGTTGGTGCACATGGTCATGCCACCTGATTCTTCACAGACGGCGCTTATGTCTTATAGCCATATTGATTCTGCACGCATTTTTGATGTGGGTGTAGCAGGGTATTTGCTCGATTCTGACAAGACGAGTTTCTCGACAGCTGCATTGGCTCAGCACTACCTTAAGACTACGTTGCCTGAGGCGCATGCCACTTATTCTGAGCAAGCCATTGATGCATGGGTGGCTCGTGTGCTGCAAGACGTCTTGACCAATCTGCTTAAACAGACCCATGCAGATGAGCTGTTTTATGCCGTAGAAATGCCCTTATTGGTGGTATTGGCAGCTATGGAGCGCAATGGTTTACATGCGGATGCGGTAGAACTTCGCAAGCAATCACAGGAATTGGGCGTAGAAATTGACCGCATGGTTGCCCATATTCAGCAAGAAGCTGGCGAGAAGTTCAAGGTTAATTCCCCTGAGCAACTATCGCATGTGTTGTTTGATGTATGGGGCTTGCCAAGCTTTGGTCTTAAGAAGACTAAGAAGGGTTTTTACTCTACCAATGCAAAGGTGCTCAGCGATTTGGCTCAAAAAGATGAGCGTGTGGCAGAGGTGTTGGAATACCGTGAGCGTACAAAGATTAAGTCAACCTATTTGGATGCTTTACCAGAGCTTATTCGCGGTGATGGTCGTATTCATACCACCTTTAATCAAACGGTTGCAGCAACGGGTCGTTTGTCCAGTTCTGATCCAAACTTGCAAAATATTCCCACCCGTTCTGAGTTGGGCCATCGGGTACGTACGGCTTTCTCGGTGCCTCCAAAGAGCGTCTTTTTGGCATGCGATTACTCTCAGATTGAATTGCGTTTACTTGCACACTTGTCTGGTGATCAACATTTGATTGCTGCCTTTAATAGTGGCATGGATTTTCATGCTGCAACAGCAGCTCGTGTATTTGGATTGTCCATAGAAGAGGTTACACCTACATTGCGCAGTCGCGCTAAGGCCGTTAATTTTGGCATTGTATATGGCCAGCAGGCATATGGATTAGCCACTTCTTTAGGTATTCCTCGTGCCGAGGCACAAGCTATGATTGACCGCTATTTTGAGGCATATCCTGGCGTTGATGCATACCTTAAACAACAGATTAAACTTGCTCATGAGCAGGGCTTTGTAACTACTATGTATGGGCGTCGCCGCTATACCGCAGACATTAATAGCCGGAACTTTCAGCTTCGCTCGTTTGCAGAACGCACCGCTATGAATCATCCCATGCAGGGCAGTGCGGCAGATATCATCAAGATTGCAATGGTACGTGTTCAAAACGAGTTGGTTAAACAAGGCTTGCGTGCAAAGCTTGTTTTACAAATTCATGATGAGTTGGATTTTGAAGTTCCTACTGATGAGCTCGAGCTAGTTTCTCGTTTGGCTCAAGAGCAAATGGAAGGCGTGTGTACCTTGAGCGTTCCCTTGATTGCAGAGCCTTCATATGGCAATAACTGGGCTGAAGCAAAGTAGGATAGCTGATATGGCAAGTTTTGACGATTTTTCCTTTAAGCCAGAAGAAGTTCCTTCTTCTGAGGCGCTTCAAGGTCCCGAGGTGCTTATTTATACCGATGGGGCTTCTCGTGGCAATCCTGGGCGAGGTGGGTATGGCGCCGTGCTAAGGTATACCAACTCTGTTGGAGAGACTAAAACCCTTGAGCTGAGCCAAGGGTATTACAAAACTACCAACAATCGGATGGAACTTTTAGCTGTTATTGTGGCGCTTGAAGCACTTAAACGACCCTGTAACGTAGAGCTTCATAGCGATTCTCAGTATGTGGTTAACGCTTTTAATCAGCGTTGGGTAGCAGGCTGGATTAAGCGTGGTTGGAAGACTTCTAACAAGCAGCCCGTTAAAAACGTAGACTTATGGCAGCGCTTGCTTGCGGCCGCTCACAAACATGCCGTGCATTGGGTATGGGTTAAGGGACATGCTGGTCACGCGCTAAATGAGCGCTGTGATGAGCTTGCCACTACCGCAGCTGATGGTTCCGAACTCATTGAAGATACAGGTTTTATAGAAGCTTAAACGTGAGCGTTAACGTCTGTTTTGCCAATCATAATGTTGAGAATCTCTACATCAGTGGGGTGCATGCCAACTCTGCCAACGTAGCCCATGGAACGAATGGTCTCTTCAGCGTTTTCTCCAACAAGGCCATCGCCTGCTTTGAAGTTGTGATCAGATAGAGCCATATCGCAGCCAAGAATTGCAGCGTCAACGGAAGCGGATACTTTAGCTGCGCAGCTGGGCTTTGCTCCATCGCATACAATGCCACCAACGTTAGCAAGTGTGTTTACGACCGTTGCTTCAAATTGAGCTAAGGAACCCCCACGCAAGTAGGTAATAGCTGCACCAGCACCACAGGCAGCGGAAACAGCACCACAAAATGCAGACAGCTCGCCAATGTAGTGTTTTACGTGCACAGCAACTAAATCAGACATAGCAACTGCGCGAATGAGTTTCTCGTGATCTGCCCCTAGCTCTGCTGCGTATTCCACAACAGGCTGAGAACAGGTAATGCCTTGATTGCCACTGCCACAGTTAATGACTACAGGCATAGGACATCCACTCATGCGGGCATCAGAGCCAGCAGCGGCTGCAGCACGTGCGCGACAGGAAATGTCATGTGGGCGGCTTGCGAGCAGGGTAGACCCAATATTAGCGCCCCATGAGTTTTTTAATCCTTCATGGGAGATGGCACGATTGCGCTCAATTTGGTTGTTGATAAGCTCTTCGATGTCAGAGCATATAACCTCATGAGCAAAATCCCAAATGGAGCTGAGAGATAAAGCTGCGCGCTCGGCGCTTGCTGCATTGGTGTCGTTACAGTTGGATACACCGGCACCAAATCCAGCTACCTCAACAGGTGCACCATCCAAGCTTAGTTCCGTTACGTTGGTGTGGCGTTCTACTAAACAAGCAACTGAGGTGTGCCCCTTGCCCTCAGCTTGTATACGTACATACAGATTGGGAACACCTTCTGCAAGCTCAACCTCACAAAACCCCTGTTTAAGTAAGGTGTTAGTGTGAGTAATATCATCGGGAGTGACCGCTTGTAGCACCTCTAGTACGCGCGTGGGGTCTCCGCCAACACAACCCAGTGTTGCTGCCGCTTCAATGCCACGCATGCCGTCAGAGTTGGGGACGGTTACGCTTTTTACATTCTTAATAATGTTGCCGCTGCATACTACGCTGAGTTTCTCGGCACGACAGGGAAGTGCTCCTTGAGCAAGTGCTGCTGCGAAGGCAACGGCAATGGGCTCGGTGCACCCAAGCGCACACACAAGTTCTTCTTTAAGGATGGTCAAATGATTGGCATAGGCAGTTGTATCCACTGGCGTCCTGCACCTCTCTGGTCGCATATAAATCGTATATAAGGTTAAGCTGATATAGCTTGCATGTTTATATGTTACAACTCATTACAGACTGCATTGTATCGTTTATTACGTCATATGTTGTGGACGCACACACCTTCATGAACTTACAAGATGATAATAAACTTCTGTATAATGCTCATGTTTCTTGAGATTTGTTCGACTTTTATGTGCTCCAAAACGAGTAATAATGATTTTTCCTCAATATTTCCTCAACAAAGTGCGCTTTTAGCTTGAAATCACCAGCATAAAACGGTTATTCTGTCAAACGTATGTCTAGGACGGACATACATCCGTATCTGTTGGCCCCCGAGCATGTAATTTTCCGTAGTTGGTGTCAGGAACTCTTTCTACACTGCAGGCGATGACCATGGCAATCGGGGCCCCGCTTTTGAAAGGGGTCCACCTTTGAGTGAGATTCAGAACTCGTCCATCTTCTCTCTCGACGACATTTCTGACGAGGAGATGAACAACCTCATCGACGGTACTATTACCGACTTTGACGAGAATGATCTGGTAACTGGTACTATCGTCAAGATTGAGCGCGATGAGGTCCTGCTGGACATCGGCTTTAAGTCTGAGGGTGTAATTCCTGTTCGCGAGCTGTCCATTCGCAAGGACGCTAACCCTGCTGACATCGTAAACATGGGTGATGAGATTGAGGCATTGGTTCTCCAGAAGGAGGACAAGGACGGCCGTCTTATCCTTTCCAAGAAGCGTGCTGAGTATGAGCGCGCTTGGAATCGCATTGAAGAGAAGTTCAATGGTGGCGAGAACGTTGAGGGTGAGGTTATTGAGGTTGTTAAGGGCGGCCTGATTCTTGATATCGGCCTGCGCGGCTTCTTGCCCGCTTCCTTGGTTGACCTTCGTCGTGTTAAGGACCTTGCTGCATACATGGGTACTCGCATTGAGGCTCGCGTTATCGAGATGGATCGCAACCGTAATAACGTTGTTCTTTCTCGTCGCGTTGTTCTTGAGGAGGCTCGTAAGGCAGAGCGTTCCGAGATTCTTACCAAGCTTCAGTCTGGTATGCGTCTTAAGGGTAACGTATCCTCCATTGTTGACTTTGGTGCCTTTGTTGACCTTGGCGGTATTGACGGTCTTATCCACATCTCTGAGCTTTCTTGGAACCACGTTAACCACCCCTCTGAGGTTGTTAAGGTTGGTCAAGAGGTTGAGGTTCAGGTGCTCGATGTTGATCTTAACCGTGAGCGCATCTCCCTTGGTCTTAAGCAAACCACCGAGGATCCTTGGCACACGCTTGTTAAGAAGTACCCCGTTGGTGCAATCGTTGAGGGTGACGTAACCAAGCTTGTTACCTTTGGCGCTTTTGTTGACCTTGGTGATGGCATTGAGGGTCTTGTCCACATCTCTGAGATGGCAAAGCAGCATGTTGATGCACCTGCACAGGTGTGCAAGGTTGGCGATACCGTACAGGTTAAGGTAATGGAGATTGACCTTGATCGTCGTCGTATCTCCCTGTCTATGAAGGCAGCTGCCGAGACTTTGGGTATTGACATTGATGTAGAACCTCTTGAGGGCGAGGCTGCAGCTGCAGCTGAGGCAGTGTCTGAGGTAGAAGCAGAGGCAGAGGTTGAGGCCGCTGCTGAGACTTCTGTAGAGGCTCCTGCAGAAGAGACTACTGAGGAATAAACCTTTACGTCTTATATACAGCTTGATAAAGACTCGTCTTCAAAATATGGAGACGGGTCTTTTGTTTATCATCTTGGTAACGTTACTATTTCTAATTGATAAACACGCTTGTTGCGCACATCAATATGCTTCATAGTACAGTTGCAACACTAGTTGAGATTCCTTATCTTGGCAGTGAGGACTATTGTTGACTATGAAAGGGTGGGCGCATGTTGGAGAATTCCTTTAGCCGCCGTAGCTTCCTCAAGGGTTCTGCTGTTGTAGCTGGCGCTGCTGCAACCGCAGGTCTTGCTGGTTGTGCAGGTACGGGCTCAAACACTGATTCCAAGAAGAAGATTTTTAAATTTGGTCAGGCCAACGCTAAGATGGGCCTCGACATGCAGAAGTCTACGTCTTCTGGTAGTTCCTCCATTGCAGATTCTATTTTTGAAGCTCCTTTGCGTTGGACCGAGGATAACGAGCTTGTTCCTTGCTTGCTCAAGGAAGTTCCGACGTTTGAGTCTGACGCACTCACACTTAAGTGCGAGCTTAAAGAGGGTATCAAGTTCCATGATGGTACTACGCTTACCGCAAAGGACGTAAAATACACCTTTGAGCGTATGTTTACCCCTACTACGGGTGCTAAGTCCACTTACATGTACGATGTCATCAAGGGTGCTCCCGAGATGTTAGCTGGTACGGCTACCGAGCTTGAGGGTCTTACCGTTGAGGATGACACTCACTTTACCTTTACGCTTTCTACCCCTATGGTATCGTTCATCAATAACCTTGGCATTTCCTATGCCCATATCTTCCCTAAAGATGCCTGCGAAAAGGCGGGTACCAAGTGGGGTACTGGTACGGATGTAGTTGGTACTGGTAAGTACAAAGTTAAGTCCAATGATGATACTAACGAGGTTATTCTCGAGAAGTTCGCAGAGTACCATGATGGCACTCCTGCCTTGGATGAGGTTCACTACGTCTACTACGATGACCTCAATACAAAACTAAAGGCATTCAAGAATGGCGACATTGATATGTGCGATTTGGATGCTACGCAGGTAGCCCAGGCCGTTAAGGATCCCGAGCTCAAAGACCTTATCACCAGCTATGATCAGCTTGGTGTACAGTTCATCAATTTGAACCTCAAGGATGATATGGGCCTGACCGATAAGCGCGTCCGCCAGGCACTTTCTTTGGCTATTAACCGTCAAGAGATGATTGACACGATGTTGTCTGGCAAGGGCACCGCCTGCTCTGGTTGGCTTGCTCCTGCAACTCCTGGTTATGACAAGAGTGCTGCTGCTTTTGAGTATGATGCGGATAAGGCACAGGCGCTTCTTAAAGAGGCTGGCGTAAGTAATCTGAAGCTTTCTGCCAAGGTACGTGCTGGTTTGTCTGAGAAATTGATTACTGCAGTACAGGCCTACTGGCAAAAGATTGGCGTAGAGCTGAGCGTTCAGACTGAGGATGCTGGTGTGTGGTCAAGTGACTGGGCAGATGGCAACCTGCAGATTACTTCTTTGGGTTGGTTCCCGCTGTATGCCGATGCAGATAACCACATGTATACGTATTTTTATAGTAAAAATGCTGCAAAGAAGTCTTCATTCTATAGCAATGACGAGTTTGATAAGCTCGTATCTGAAGCACGTACCAGCCAAGATAAAGATCAGCGTGCCGATAATTACAAGCAAGCAGACAACCTGCTTACGCGCGAGGATTATGCAACGATTCCTCTGTACTGGCCTAAGGGTTCTTTTGTGGCAAAAGACTACGTTAAGAACGCCAAAGTTGGCAACTTGATTTACCATGCGTTTGATATTGATATCGATACCTCTAAGGACGACTACACGGGGTAAGGTATTTGTAACGTCCAAGGTATAACGCATAAAAAGGCGCTGCAACAATAAAGCAGCGCCTTTGTTTCATCTTTTTTGCAGCGTATACAAGCAGTGCATACAAAGAGCTATACCTGGTAGATTTGCATGGGCGTTGAGGCACGTAGTGTCGAGTGAAGGATAGGAGGGGCCAGATGAGGAGTTTCCTCACAAAGAGGATTTTACAGGCACTAGGCGTTATTTTTTGTATTTCGCTTATTACATTTTTTGTACTGAATATCGTTCCTGGAGATCCCATTCGCATTATGATGGGCGATATGGCTGACGAGCAAACCATTGCTCAGGTACGACATAACATGGGTCTTGATAAGCCCGTTCCAGAGCAGTATGTTTCCTGGTTTACGGGAATGGTTCAGGGAGACTTTGGTGTGTCATACACACAGAAGAAACCCGTTGTTGCTCTTATCGCTAAGGCCATTGCTATTACGGGAACACTTGCAGGTTTTGCCTATCTTTTTGCGTTGATTTTTGGTTTGGTTATTGGTGTTACTGCCGCGGTTTTTCATGGTAAATGGATTGATCGCGCTCTTATGGCACTTTCTATTTTGGGCATTTCGGCACCTTCGTTTTGGGTAGCTATTATCGTTCAGATTATCTTTGCACTTACGCTTAAGTGGTTCCCTCTGTCTGGTGTAAAAACACCTGCTAGCTACGTTCTTCCCGTAATTGCCTTAGGCGCCCAATATGCTGCATCTATTGCTCGTGTAACACGCACCTCTATGTTGGACGTACTTAATCAAGACTTTATGCGTACTGCAGAAGCCAAAGGACTCAAGCCACGTGCCATCATTTTGGTTCATGGTTTGCGTAATGCCTTGATTCCCATTATTACCATTGCAGGTACGCAGTTGGGAAATATCCTTACAGGCTCTTTGCTTATAGAATCAGTCTTTGGTATTCCTGGTGTTGGCAAGCTTTTGCTTGATGCCATTAACGCGCGTGACTTACCTCTGATTGAGGGTGGCGTTATGTACATTGCGTTTATCTGTGTTGTTGTGTATTTGCTCGTAGACATTCTCTACGCCGTAGTAGATCCACGCATTCGACTCGGAGGGGAGGCAGCAGAATAATGGCACTGTTTGCGAGTGATAAAAAATCCAAGAAGGTACAGCAGGCCGAACGTGTTGCCGCGTCCGCTGTGCAAGCCCAGGTAAACGAGCGTACTACTGGTTCTAAAAAGCGTGCAGAAAGCTATTGGGCAGTAAGTTGGAACATCTTTAAAAAGAACAAGTTAGGTATGTTTTGCCTGTTTGTTGTTGCGGTATTGGTGTTGGTAGCTCTGTTTGCACCGCTGTTGGCGCCTTACAATCCAGATGCACAATCTTTAGCAGATATGCTGCAGGAGCCTTCTGCTGCACATTTGTTTGGTACCGATGAGTTTGGTCGTGACATTTTGTCACGCGTCATTTATGGCTGTCGGGTATCGCTTTCTGTAGGTGTGGTTTCTCAGCTGCTGGCGCTGTTTATTGGCTTCTTTGCTGGTGTGTGTGCCGGATACTTTGGCGGTTGGGTAGATGCCGTTATTTCCTTTATCATCCAGGTATTCTCGTCATTTCCCTTCTTGCTCTTTGCCATTGTTGTGATGTTTGTAATGGGGCCCGGACTAACTAACCTGTATGTAGCCTTAGGCTTGCTCATGTGGACGAGTACTGCACGCTTGGTACGAGGCGATGTCATGCGTCTTAAGGGCTCTGAGTACATCCAATCTTGCATTTTGAGTGGTGGTAAGAGCTGGCGCATTATTATGAAGCACTTGCTTCCCAACTGTGTGTCTACACTCATTATTGTTTCGACACTGGGCATTCCTAATGCGATTTTGTCTGAGGCTTCGTTATCATTCTTGGGTTTGGGCGTGCAGCCACCCATGTCTTCTTGGGGACAGATGATTTCTGCATCGCAGCCCTATATTCAATCCAATACCAACTATTCAATTGTTCCAGGCTTGGCTGTAATCATTACCGTAATGGCCTTTAATCTTTTGGGCGATGCGTTGCGCGACGCGCTTGATCCCAAGATGCGTTCATAGGGGGAGGAAACATGACCGAAGAAAAGAAAAAACATGTGACTAACTCCGATGTCGTGGCTCAGGAGTATGCAGCACTGGCAGAAGATTTGGTGGATGAGCGCCTCAGGGAGGGCGGTCGTCGTGAGGTATTGCTGCGCGTCAAGGACCTAAGCGTTACCCTCTTTACTGAAGACGGGGCACTTCCAGCCATTACGGATTTGTCGTTTATCATGCGCAAGGGAGAAACCCTTGCCGTTGTAGGAGAATCCGGCTGTGGTAAATCTATGACTGCCTTAGCCGTTATGGGGTTGTTGCCCACACCTCCCGCAAAGATTACGAATGGTTCTATTGAGCTCTCTGGTGTAGACATGACCAAACTAACACCTGATGAGATGCGTCAATATCGTGGCAACAAGCTCGGCATGATTTTCCAAGAGCCTATGACGTCGCTTAATCCTGTTATGACTGCAGGCAAACAAATCCGCGAAGGAATCTTAGCCCATAACGCTCATATGAGCAAAAAGGAAGCAGATACGCGTGCGCTTCAGATGATTAAACTGGTTGGCATTCCTGCTCCCGAGAAGGTTTTTAAGAGTTATCCGCATGAGCTTTCTGGTGGCATGCGTCAGCGCATCATGATTGCAATGGCATTGGCTTGTCAGCCTGAATTGCTTATTTGTGATGAGCCAACCACTGCGTTGGATGTAACCATTCAGGCCCAGATTTTGCAGCTCATTGATCGTATGCGCGCAGAGCTTGGTACAGCTGTCATGCTTATTACGCATGATATGGGTGTTGTGTCCGAGATGGCAGACTGGGTGTTGGTTATGTATGCGGGACACAAGGTGGAGTACACTGTGGCGCCCGAGCTCTTTACTAATCCGCTTCATCCGTATTCCAAAGGGCTTATCGACTCTATTCCTTCGCTTGATTCTGCCGTAGATACCTTGTATGCCATTCCTGGTAACGTTCCCATGTTGGCAGAGATGCCTGATGGTTGTCCATTTCATCCGCGTTGTCCCTTTGCAAAAGATATTTGTCGCAGGCATGCTCCTCAGTTTAAGACGGTTAAGGGCGATAAAAACCACAGGGTTGCCTGTTGGATGTATACCGAAAGCTGGGGTGAGTAGGCATGGGTAAAAACTATGACACCAACGATGTTGTGCTTAAGGCAGAGCATCTTACCAAACACTATCCCATTAAAAAGGGCTTTTTTGGCAAGTCTGCTCAGATGGTGCATGCACTGGAAGATGTATCTTTTGAGGTACATCGTGGCGAGACCTTTGCCATTGTAGGTGAGTCTGGCTGTGGCAAATCCACTACAGGCAAGTGCATCTTGCGTTTGACTGAGCCCACGAGCGGTAAGGTTTATGTGGGAGATACGGACTTTACCAGTTTGCGTGGTAATGAACTTACCGAGGCGCGCCAGAAGCTCAAACTCATCTTCCAAGACCCCTACAGTTCACTTAATCCTCGCATGACCGTTGCAGATATCATTGCAGAACCTCTTGATATTGCAGGCGTGTGTAAGACTAAAGAAGAGCGCGATCGTCGTATTGAAGAGGTTATGGACGCTGTTAATTTAGACCTCTCATATAAGTATCGCTATCCTCATGAGTTTTCTGGTGGCCAGCGTCAGCGTATTGGCATTGCTCGCGCAATTGCTCTGGTGCCCGATATTGTGGTATGCGACGAGCCTGTATCTGCTTTGGACGTTTCCGTTCAGGCAAAGGTTATTAACTTGCTTGAAGAACTGCAGGAGCGTTTGGGCCTCTCGTACATTTTTATTAGTCACGATCTTTCGGTTGTAAAGCACATTTCCGATACTGTTATGGTTATGTATTTGGGCCACGAGATGGAGCTAGCAAGCAAAGATGCTCTTTTCGAGAAGCCCCTTCACCCGTATACGCAGGCGCTTTTAGACGTTATTCCTCGCATTGCACATGAGCGCATTCAAGATAAACAAATCTTGCAGGGTGATGTTCCAAGTCCCACCAATCCTCCTCAGGGCTGTGTGTTTAATACGCGTTGTACTCAGTGCATGAAAGTTTGTACGGAACAAGCTCCTAAGCTTATAGAGGTTGAGGATGGCCATATGTGTGCTTGTCATCTGTATGATAAGGCGCTCTCTGATGCTCAGCGCGAACTTTCGCTCAATCCTGCGCTGGTAGCATGTATGGCAGATAATGCAGTTGTGCAGTAGGTGTATCAAAGGTGAATGGTAGGGCCCGTGTATAGAGCGGGCCCTATCGCTATGAGAGGTTTGTCATGAGTGATGTTGTTGATCGCTTTATAAAGTATTGTGAAGTTGCCTCACAATCCAATCCTTTAACTGCAGACAAGGTGCCTTCCACACCTGGTCAGTTTGATATGGCTCAGGTGATTGCTGCAGATTTGGAAGAATTGGGCGCTCAAGATGTAACGGTAGATGAGCATGCGTATCTTACAGCTCATTGGCCTGCATCGCCAGAGGCTCAAGAGTTGCCTGCGTTGGGTTTATGTTGTCATTTAGACACTGCTTGGCAAAGCTATGGCAATCCGGTTCATCCTCACATTATGCATTACGAAGGTGGCAAGCTTATCATTGGTACTGATCGTGATGGTAAAGAAGTTTACGTTTCTCCTCAGACTAATGCGCACCTTGCCAATATGGTGGGCTGGGATCTTATCACTACAGATGGTACTTCTTTGCTAGGTGGTGATGATAAGGCCGGTATAGCTATGATTGTCTCATTGCTTGCACGTCTGAAAGATAATCCCTCGCTGCCTCATCCACGCATTGCGATTGCGTTTGTGCCTGACGAAGAGATTGGTCATGGCGCTGCTTTGTTGGATCTTAAGAAGTTTGGTGCAAGTTTTGGCTATACCATTGATGGTGGCCCGCTGGGCGAGTTTTGCTATGAAACCTTTAATGCTGCCGAGGTAAACGTACGCGCCAAGGGCTTGTCTGTTCATACGGGTACTGCCAAGGGTGTCATGATTAACGCTTCCGAGGCTCTTATGAAGTTCCATCAGATGATTCCTGCTCAGGAGCGTCCTGAGTATACTGAGGGCTATGATGGCTTTTACTATCTGGAACGTATGAGCGGTGATTGTGAACAAGCCAAGGCAGACTATATCATTCGCGATCATGACCAAGCGTTGGTAGAGAAGCGCAAGAAGACCATGCGTGATGCAGCTGCCTTTATGAATTTACAGTATGGTCAGGACGTGATAACGGTTGAGGCTCATGACCAATATCACAATCTGGCAGACGTAGTTACCAAACCAGAGTATAAGCATCTGATTGATAATGCACGAAGTGCCTATGCGCATATCAATACAGAAATGACCTGTATTCCCATGCGTGGCGGTACCGATGGCAGCCAGTTATCTTTCCGTGGATTTGCCTGTGCTAATTTGTCTGCCTGCTACTATAACGCGCATGGTGTGCGTGAGTTTGTACCCGTGCCTGAGTTGGAAGCAATGGTAGATATGTTGCAAGAGCTGGTTGCGCTGTATGCAAAGCCTCAAACATCAGTTCAAACACCAGCTCAGTAATCAGTTTAGAGGAGCTACACGCTGGCGCCGTATAGAAACCAAAGAAACGAGAACGCTATGACCTATGACATTGATGCTCAGTATCTGATTGATACCACCCGCAAGCTCAT
This sequence comes from Atopobium sp., assembly GCF_034113385.1. NCBI lineage: Bacteria > Bacillati > Actinomycetota > Coriobacteriia > Coriobacteriales > Atopobiaceae > Atopobium > Atopobium sp. Next base: position 112,133 of record NZ_JAXEXL010000009.1, read on the forward strand.
TGAAGTGGATAGCCCTGTTGGCTATTATCCAGAAATCCATGCATATCTTGCACAGATACTGGAGCACATGGGATACAGCATGTATACGGATAATAAAGCTACTGCATATGTACGGGTGCCTGGCAAGGATTCCAGCAAGACCGTATGTTTGGGAGCTCACCTAGATACCATTGGTCTTATCGTCCGAGGCTTTAATGATGATGGCAGCTTGCGCGTGCGTCAACTTGGTGGTATCAATTACCACTCCATTGAAGGAGAGACCGTTCGCATTCATTGCCGCAATGGTAACGCGGTAGATGGTCAGGTTATTTGTAATAAGCATTCCGTACATGTTTTTGCAGACTGCCGAGAAACCCCACGCGATGAAGACCATATGTCCATTTCTATTATTGGTGACGTCAAGACTGCCGATGACGCCCGTTCTTTAGGGATAACCCCTGGTGCCGTTGTGGCTGTTGATCCTCATTTTGTGTCGTATGACAATGGTTATATGGTCGGTCGTTATATTGACGATAAGGCCGCAGTAGCTGTGCTTTTAGACACACTGCAATGGTTAAAGCAGACGGGGGAAGTCCCTGCGTTTGATACGTTATTTGCATTTCCTATTTTTGAAGAGATTGGCCATGGTGGTGCCTTTGTTCCTGACGAGGTAAGCGAGTATGTGGCATTGGATATTACCTTGATTGGGCCAGATTATGATGGTGATGAGCACTCTGTGGGCATCATTGTTTCTGATGCGCGCGGACCGTATGACTGGGAACTGTCTAATCAGCTTATTGGTGCTGCTCAGAACGTGTGCGATGCAGGCAAATGGAATACGCAAGTTTGCTTCCACTATTCCACGGATGCTTCTGCTGCTTATTGCCTTGGCAATAATATGAAGAGTGGTGCTTTTGGTATGGCCTGCCTTAACACCCATGGTCGCGAGCGTTGTCATGTAGATGCTTTACTACAAACTGCCAAGCTTACCCGCGCGTATGTAACAGGTGTGCATCTAAAATAGCTGATTCACCTCGTATTACAAATAATAGCTGTAACTGTTACACGTTGATTTTGTAAAATAACGATTACAAGATGAAAAAGGGGACCAATTTTATTGGTTCCCTTTTTATAATGCATGTAAATACTCCCGAATTTGGGGAATATAATCCGTACGTTTAGGCATGGTGTAAATGGGCTGGTATATCCAGTCTTTACTTTTGAGAGGAATACCCCATGAAGAAGTTTACGAGCATGATGATGAATAGGCGCCAGGCTGTTGCTCTTGGCTTGGGTGCAGCGGCAACTACTGCTGTTGTAACGCTTGCTGGCTGCAGTGAAGGCAAGGAAATTAAAAAAGACTCTGATACCAAAAACGCTTCCCCCGAGCTCGATGTTAAGGCATATGATGAGCTCATTTCTAAGGGCTCTACTGCCTCTGACTCTGAAATTAATGCTTCTGAGTGGGCAAAGAAGGTTAAGGCTGCTGGTACCCTTCGTGTTGGTGGTACCAAGACCTCTACCTTGTTTGCTTTGCTTAATGAGAAGGACAATGCCATTCGTGGCTTTGATGCTGGCTTATATGCACTACTGACTCGGTATATTCTTGGTGATCAAACTAAAAGTGAGGTTACTCAGGTAACTTCTGATACTCGTGAGTCAGTACTTCAAAATGATCAGGTAGATGCCGTATTTGCTACCTATACCATCAATGATGAGCGCAAGAAGGTTATCTCGTTTGCTGGCCCTTATTACACCTCTCAGCAAGGTATTTTGGTAAAGGCAGACAATAAAGACATTAATGGTGTGGATGACTTGGCAGGCAAAACGGTTGCTGCACAGTCTGGCTCCACTGGTCCTTCTATCCTAGAAGAGCTTGCACCTAAGGCAAAGGTGCAGGAGTTTAGTACGGACGAGGAGGCTCGTACCGCGCTTGAGCAAGGTCGTGTAGATGCCTACGTTATTGACATTACCCTGCAAACTGGCGCTATGGTAAAGAATCCTGGCAAGTATCGTCTTGCAGGCGATACCTTTGGTCCTAAGGATAACTATGGTGTTGGCTTACCCCTTAATTCTGATGGCGTTGCGTTTGTTAACGGTTTCTTGAAGAAGGTTATAGAGGACGGTACCTGGGCTAAGCTTTGGAAGATTTGCATTGGTGACCGCGCTGGTATTTCTCAGACGCCTGATGCTCCTGTTATTGAAGGCTAAGACAGGACTGCTTGTATAGCATACAGAATCTCTGTTTAGGTATATAAGGCCCTTCGTGATTCTATAATGCACGGAGGGCCGTTATTACATTTTGGGGAGGTGTACCTTGAGTTTTTCGGAGCTTATTTCTTTATATGGTGACTTGTATATCCAAGCACTGCTCACTACGTGGTCTATGACACTTGTCTCATTTGCTTGCGTCATGCTTGTATCGATATTCATTACCATATTGCGCGTAAGCCCCATTGCGCCTTTGCGCAAAGTGGGAGACTTATATGTACAGATATTCCGTAATATTCCAGGCATCTCTTTGCTGGTTATTTGTGTATATGCGCTGCCTAATCTCAAGGTAGTACTTGATTATCGTGAATGCGTTATCGTTACCACGGTACTCATTGCCTCTGCGTTTGGCTCTGCCAACTTTATGAGTGGTATCAATACCATTGGTGTAGGTCAGATTGAAGCGGCGCGTTCCTTGGGGTTATCTTTTATGCAAATGCTGCGCCTTGTGGTAATTCCCCAAGCGTTGCGTTCGGCCATTTTACCTATGACCAATCTGTTTATTGCAGTCATGCTTACAACGGCCTTAGGCTCACAGGTGCCGCTTTCTCCCAATGAACTTACAGGTTTAGTTTCCTTTATTAACACACGCTCTGTTGGTGGTATTTTGCCCTTCATGATTTCTGCTTTGGGCTATGCACTTACGGCGTTTGTCATTGGTTTTGCTGGCGATAAGCTCGATAAGAAAGTGAGGATTAAGCGATGAATGCACAAAGCGATACAACATCCATGCGCGATGTCCTCTATGAGCAGCCAGGACCAAAAACGCAGCGCAAGATTCTTATTGGCACCATCATCGCATCGCTTTTGGTGACCTTGGGTATAGCGGCAATCGTGTATCGTTTTTACGTTACTGGCCAACTTGCTCCTTCGTATTGGATTTTCTTTACCTATTGGACCACGTGGCGTTTCTTGGCTGAAGGTTTTGTAGGTACGCTCGAAGTTTCTATCACCGCAGGTATTCTCGCTCTGTTTTTGGGCTTGGTACTTATGCTGGGCCGTCGCTCAAAAATCCGTGTACTCAGCACGGTTTCTCGTATAGTTATTAACTTTTTCCGCGGCGTTCCTAGTCTGCTGCTGATTTACTTTTTCTTTTTGGTTATTCCGCAGTATGGCTTAAGGCTGCCTACGTTTTGGATGCTTACCTTACCCATTGCTTTTGCAGCGTCTGGAGTTTTGGCAGAAGTGTTGCGCGCGGGTATGAATGCAGTTCCTAAGGGTCAGCGTGAAGCGGCTATTTCTTTAGGTATGAGCCGTATGCAAACCACGTTTAAGATTGTGCTGCCACAGGCAATCAAGTTTGTTATTCCGTCGCTTATTTCGCAGCTGGTTGTTGTAGTTAAAGATACTACGGTTGCTTACATTGTTAGTTATCCTGACCTTTTGCAAAATGCTCGCGTTCTTATTACTAACTATGACGCGCTGGTATCTACCTATTTTGTAGTGGCGCTTATCTACATTGTGCTTAACTACATCATTAATCAATTGTCTATCTATTTGGCACGTCGTAGTGGTACACAGGTTTTGGGTCGCTCTAATGAAGAGCCCGTGTAATCAAGATCGGAGAATTATGGCAGAGCAGACTTCTAAAACTCATCCCATTATTGAGCTACGCAAGGTAAATAAACACTATGGCAACTTGCATGTTTTGCAAGACATTAACTTATCTGTCGAGAAAGGCGAGGTAGTTGTTATTATTGGACCTTCTGGCTCCGGTAAATCTACCTTGTGCCGTACCATCAATCGCTTAGAGACCATTGATGGGGGAGAAATCCTCATTGATGGCACACCTCTGCCTCAAGAGGGCAAAGAGCTTGCCCGTCTTCGTGCCGAGGTTGGCATGGTATTCCAGTCTTTTAATCTCTTTGCACATAAGACTATTTTGGAAAACGTTACGATGGGACCCATTGAGGTCCTTAAGCGTGACAAAGCAGCGGCCAAAAAAGAGGCCATGGATTTGCTGCGCCGTGTTGGAGTAGAGGCACAGGCATCTAAGGTTCCTGCCATGCTCTCTGGTGGCCAGCAGCAGCGCGTGGCTATCGCACGCTCTTTGGCTATGCATCCTAAGGCCATGTTATTTGACGAGCCCACTTCTGCGCTTGATCCAGAGATGATCAATGAGGTGTTGGAAGTTATGGTTGAATTGGCCAATGAAGGTATGACCATGGTGGTGGTTACACATGAGATGAACTTTGCTCGTCGTGTAGCCAACCGCGTGGTATTTATGGCAGATGGGCGTATTGTTGAGCAGGGAACTCCTGACGAGTTCTTTGAGCATCCTCAGTCTGAGCGCGCCCGCGAATTCCTTACTTCCATTAACGGTCACTAAAAGAGAGATTGTCCATGCATTTAGATTCCATACGTCACGCGGCCGATGACGCTGCGTCCATGACAGCTGCACGTAAACGCCCGGTAATTGGTGTTCCTTCTCGCTATATTGACCCTGGTTTTGACCAAGAAACAGGTGAATATATCTCTCAGCGTGAGTACATAGATCAAGTATTTGCAGATGCTATTTTGGCTGCCGGTGGTCTTCCTATTGTGTTGCCCATTACGACGGATGCTGCAAGTATACGAAGCTACTTTGATTTATGTGATGGTTTGGCGTTTCAGGGTGGTCAGGATGTAGATCCGCTCTTGTGGGGCGGGGACCCCAACTATGATAAGAGCCTCTTATGTCCTGAGCGCGATGCGTATGAACTTGCTTTGATGAAGCTTGCTCTTGCGGAAGATAAGCCCTTGTTTGCCGTGTGTCGTGGTGCACAGCTTTTGAATGTTGCTTTGGGCGGCACATTGAGCATGAACTATCTTGAGCTGGATACGCCAGAACATATGGTGCATTGGCGTCATACAGCAACGCTTAAGCATGCTGCACATCCTGTGGTTGTTAATGAGGATTCGTTGCTTTATAGCTGCGTACAAACCACGCAGCTGCAAGTCAATTCTTGTCATCATTGTGCATTTGAGCTGTTGGGCGATGAAGCCGTTTTGGCGGCTCAGGCAACCGATGGCATTCCTGAAGCGCTTGAAGTGCCTACCAAGCGCTTCTGTTTGGGCGTACAATGGCATCCCGAGTATACGTGGCAGTCGTTTGCAACGGATAGGTTACTCTGGGATGGATATATTTCGGCTGTTAAGGAAGCTATGGAGTCGTAAAAGCAGGTGGAAAAGCCTCTGTACATAGTATTTTTAGCTGGTGGAATTGCCTCGGGAAAGTCTAGTGTCTCGAGGCAACTCGCATCTTTGGGCGCCCAGGTTATAGATTTAGATGAGTTGTCTCGCTACGTTTTAGACTCCAATGAGCAACTCAAGCATGACATTGCCCAGGCGTTTGGTGCGCAGGTAGTGGACGAGAAAACCGGTCAGATTGATAGGGCACGTCTGGCGCAATGTGCGTTTGAAAGTGCCTCCGCAACGGCTCTTCTTGAAGACCTTGAACTGCCAGCAATTAAGCAGGAGCTGTTGTTGCGTTTGACTCAGGCTCAAAAGCGTGTGTTGGCTGATACTATGAAAAGCAACCACGGTTCAAAAAGCTTATCTAAGGCAGCGCGGATTTGTGTAGTTGAGGTGCCCCTACTAGATCGTATGGAAGCATACTTTGATATAGCTGATGAAGTGGTATTGGTAGACACCCCAGTTGAGCTGCGCTGTAAACGAGCAATGCAGCGCGGTATGAGTGAGGCAGATTTTTGGGCTCGTGCACAGCGGCAGGCACCTGACCAGTGGTTGCGTGCCCATGCTGATACGATATTGCCTAATGGAGCAGGTGAGGATGACTTGGCACGTACCGTGGCCTTGTGGTGGAAGGAGCGCCTTGATGTTGTTTCATAGACGTTTGCGCTTCTTGCGCTGGTTTCGTGTGCTGCCCTTGGCAATCATGGCTGCCTTAGGTGTTTTCTCGCTTGGATTTGGAACCTTGCCAGCGCGTGTTACGCGCACCGTCATTGCGCCCGTTACGTATCCTGCGCAGGTAGCAGATTCGGCAGCACGTCATGGCGTGGATCCCTATTTGGTTTGTGCAGTTATACGCTGTGAATCTGGCTGGAATGAAAAAGCTACCAGCTCGGCAGGGGCACAAGGGTTAATGCAGCTCATGCCTGCAACTGCGCGTGAGTTATCCGAGTTTGGTCTGGTAGACGCCTCAAAATATGATGCTACGAGGCTACAAGACCCTGCAACCAATATTGAGTATGGCTGTGCTTATTTGGCATATTTACAAAAACAGCTTGGTAGTACGGATAAAGTAATTGCGGCCTATAATGCGGGTATAGGAACAGTACATCAGTGGTCATCACAGTCAGATGCAAGCTCGGACTTTAGGAAGACCATCTCGTATCCAGAGACGGCACTCTATGTAGAGCGCGTGCATGTGGCATATGCAGAGTATCAGCGCCTGTGGCCAGAAGGCATAGGTGTTTAAAGGGGATTTACAGTAATGGCAGAGTCACAAGAGCAGCTGCAAGCAGAGGTTATCAATGCCAAGAAGCGTCATCAATTTGCGGGACAGCTGCGTCGGTTTGGCGTGACGCATTCCAATGCCAAACTTGAAGTGGTCTCTTCGTATAATCCTGCAGGAGATCAGCCCCAGGCAATCAGTAAGCTTTGTGCTGGCATAGAAGAGGGGCTGCGTTATCAGACTCTGTTAGGTGTGACGGGCTCTGGCAAAACTTTTACCATGGCAAAAACCATAGAGAAGCTTAATCGTCCCACGCTCATTATGGAACCTAACAAAACACTTGCTGCACAAGTAGCAAGTGAGATGAAGGAGCTCTTTCCACATAATGCAGTGGTATATTTTGTTTCCTATTATGACTATTACCAGCCTGAAGCCTACGTTCCATCCTCTGATACGTATATAGAAAAAGACTCCTCCATCAATGAGGAAGTCGAGAAACTCCGTCATCAAGCAACGGCCAGCTTGCTGTCTCGGCGTGATGTCATTGTTGTAGCATCTGTTTCTTGCATTTACGGTATTGGTAGCCCTGAAGACTATGCTGGTCTGGCACCAACCATAGATAAGCAAACGCCGCTTGAGCGTGATGACTTTATCCGTGAGCTTATTGATGTGCAATATGACCGTAATGACTATGATTTAGCACGCGGCACCTTTCGTGTGCGGGGTGATACCGTAGATGTGTATCCGCCGTATGCCGAGAATCCCTTGCGTGTAACCTTTTTTGGTGACGAAGTAGAGTTTATTGGCGAGATTTCTACGGTTACTGGTGAAGTTTTACGTGAGTTTGATGCGGTACCCATTTGGCCGGCATCGCATTATGTAACCGAACGTCCTAAGGTTAATCAGGCTCTGGGCACCATCAATGATGAACTCGAACAGCGTTTGCGTGAGCTCAAAGCGGATGGACGCCTCTTAGAAGCTCAACGTTTACAGCAACGTTGTGCTTATGACCTAGAGATGCTTGAGAATATGGGCTATTGCAATGGTATTGAGAATTACTCACGCCATTTGGATGGTCGTACTCCAGGCGAGCCGCCCTTTACGCTCATTGACTATTTCCCCGAAGATATGCTGTGCATTATTGATGAGAGCCACGTTACGCTGCCCCAGATTCGCGGTATGCATGAGGGTGACCGGTCTCGTAAGATTACGCTGGTAGAACATGGTTTTCGTTTGCCTTCTGCTTTGGACAATCGTCCACTTCGTTTTGATGAGTTTGAACAACGTATTCCACAGTTCATATATGTTTCCGCGACGCCAGGAGACTATGAGGAGGCAGTTACTCAACAGGAGGTGGAACAGATTATCCGCCCCACTGGTCTTCTCGACCCTCTGATTGATGTCCGTCCTATTCGCGGACAGATTGATGATTTAGAGGAAGAGATTACAAGTCGCGTCTCTAAGGGAGAGCGTGTATTGGTTACTACGCTTACCAAGCGTATGGCTGAAGATTTGACCGACCATCTGCTCGATACAGGCATTAAAGTGAATTATATGCATTCAGATACCGATACGCTTGATCGAGTGGAAATTATTGGCGATTTACGTCGTGGAAAGATTGACGTGCTGGTAGGAATCAATCTACTTCGTGAGGGTTTGGACATTCCGGAAGTGTCTTTGGTAGCTATTTTAGATGCTGATAAGGAAGGATTCTTACGCAATCGTCGCTCTTTGATTCAGACCATAGGTCGTGCTGCCCGTAATGCACAGGGCCAGGTCATTATGTATGCGGATACCATGACAGATTCTATGCGTAGTGCCCTTGATGAGACGCGTCGTCGTCGTGTATTGCAAGAGAAGTTCAATGAAGAGCATGGTATTACACCACAAACTGTTAAGAAGTCCTTAACGGATGTATCCAGTTTTATTGAGGATGCTCATGAGAATGTGGATAAGCGCTCCCGTAAGGATGGGGAGTTCTTTACGCCTAGTACAACCACGGCGGAGCAGCTTGCAGATGAGATGCGCGAGCTTTCCAGTGATGAGATACACAAACTTATTGCCTCTCTTGAGGAAGAAATGCTTACGGCATCAGGTAATATGGACTTTGAGCGAGCGGCAACAGTTCGAGACCAATTGGTGGAGCTTAAGGCTTTGGTGGAAGGGACCTCGGAAGATGAGGTTATGCGCCGTTTAAAGGCAGGAGCTCGAAAGGGTAGCGCACATGCAACGCGGCGTCGATACAACAGGCACGGTAAACACTAAGCCATCGACAGGGCTGTTTAAACAGTTTATGCGCTATGGTGCATTTGGTGCGCTTTGCTCTGCTGTAGATACGCTTATATTTTTGTTGCTTACGAGTGGGTTTAGCATTGCCCCGCTGGTAGCTAATGTGTTATCTACCATGGTAGGTGTAACCATGAGTTTCTTTATTAACTGTCGTTACACCTTTCAGGTGTCGGACAAAATGCTTCGTCGCTACATTGCGTTTTTCTCGATAGGCGCGTTGGGTCTTATGGTGTCCGAATGTATTATCGGTTTTGGACATGCACAGTTTCCGCAGGTTATACCTGTGTATTTAAAGCTTTTTGCCGTAGCATTAGTGGGGGCATTTCAGTTCTTTCTTAATCGTAATATCTCGTTCCGTGAAGCAGTGGGTGCCGAGAATGACGAGGATGAGCTTATTTAGTTGTCTTTGCCATGCACGTTTGTAATAAGAGCTTGTGCAACCCGCAGGCCGTCAGTGGCGGCACTCATGATGCCTCCCGCATACCCAGCACCTTCTCCGCAAGGGTAGAGACCGTCACAGGTTATGCTTTGACATGATGGTGTGCGTGTGACACGGATGGGGGAACTGGAGCGAGATTCCACACCAGTAAGAACCGCATCTGCTACTGCAAAACCACGCAACTGTGTATCCATCTGTGGAATGCAGGCGCGTAGGGTATCTGTGATATAGGTAGGCAAACAAGCATCAACTTTGCCCCAAGTAACGCCACGAGCATAGCTTGGCTCTATTTTGCCTCGAGCACTCGAGCGCTGGTTTGCCAAAAAGTCTCCAACTAATTGTGCGGGTGCTTTAAAATCTCCGCCGCCGAGCTCAAAGGCTGTGTGCTCGCATGTGCGTTGGAGCTGTAATCCCTCCAAGGGGTTATCGCCAGGAAGATCGTGGGCAAAGACATTTACAAGCAAGCCAGAGTTGGCGTTTTTGCCATCACGTGCCGCCAAGCTCATGCCGTTAGTAACAACTCCTTCGGGCTCACTAGCGGCAGCAACGACAAAACCACCAGGACACATGCAAAATGAAAAAGCACTTCGACCATGGTCAAGGTGAGAAACAAGCTTATACGGTGCTGCTCCTAAACTTGGCAGGCCAGCAAAAGGGCCGTACTGCGAGCGATCAATATCTGCTTGCAGATGCTCAATGCGCACTCCCATAGCAAAGGTCTTACGTTCCAAGAAAATGTGCTTGCGATACAACATCTCAAAGACATCACGAGCAGAATGACCACTTGCCAGCACAACATGTTGGGTGGGAATAGTCTGTTCTGTAGTGAGTTGGGTTGTAGGGTCGGTAGTCAGTACGCGAACAGCGCTTACCTTGCCATCACTGAGTACAAGGTCTACCAATTTGGTGCGGCAACGGACTTCTCCACCGAGCAGAGTAATGTCTGTGCATATGCCATCTACAATCTGAGGGAGTACATCACTTCCTACATGGGGATGCGAGTCCCATAGAATGTCTTGGGAAGCTCCATGGCCTACTAAGGTTTCCATGATTAAGCGGTGGAGAGGGCTTTTGGTGCCTGTGGCAAGTTTGCCGTCAGAAAAAGTTCCCGCACCACCTACGCCAAATTGAATATTGGATTCTGGGTCAAGTTGGGCCGTCTTATTAAAATAATCTACCACCTGAGCGCGGCGTGAAGCGCTGTCTCCGCGCTCAATGAGTAGGGGTTCTAGGCCAGCTTTAGCTAAAGACAGTGCACAAAATAGACCAGCACAGCCAGCACCTACAACAACCACGCGCTGTTCGAGCGGGTTGTTTTTGCGTGACGGATAGTGGGGATGTGTGGGAGTTACCAAGCTGACGTTTTTCTCGTCATGTCGGGCAGTCAATTTAGTAAGCAAGGCACGCTCGGCATTGGTGCCACCAACAAGATTGGCATGCACCGTGTATAAAAGGTGTACGTTGTTGCGTTTGCGCGCATCAATGGAGCGACGAATCAAATCGATGCTCTGGATATCTGCCTGATGTAGGTGTAAGCGCTTGAGTAGTGCGTGTGTTACAGCTCGTAGTTCGGAGGACTGGGTGCCATCTACCGTGCGAGGATTGACACGCAGGTTAGATACTTGAATCATGATGCTCCTCGCAGGTACAGAAGGTGAAGGGGATTATTTGCACGTTGCTGCCGCATGGGCGCCAGCAACCATACCAGATTTCCATGCCCAAGATAGATTGAATCCACCACAGGCGCCATCAATGTCTAAGGCTTCGCCAACGCAGTACAGGCCACCTTGTTGGTGAGCCTCAAGAGTTGTGGGATTAAAGGCTGTACAGGCAAAACCACCACGTGTTACTTGTGCGTGAGCAGTATCCGCTAAGCCCGTTACTACGATGGGGATGTGTTTGATAAAGTGCGCAAGATTTTGTTCATGAGCAGCGTGTGCCATGTCCAGTACAACCTGTGCAATGGTGGGGTCTAACATACCATCATACGTGATTGCATCTGCACCCAGCTCAAAAATGCGTTGATTAATTTCACTCTCGGAATACTCGGGAACAAGATCAATCTCAATCGTATCGCCAGGCTCTGCTATCCTCGATAGGTTAAATACAGCAATGCCAGACAGACCGTAGCTGCGAAATAGTACTTCCCCTCGTTCAATCATATGGGGAAACATACCCTTAAAGAGCGCTAAGCTTGCTTGGCTTCGTTTACCATCTAGCTGATTGAGTGGACTTGGTGCACAGCTTAAGGCGCACAGGCCAGGATGCGTTGCAACGCGGGGTAGGTTAAAGCTTCTCAGAACATTGCTGGTAGTGCCACCGATTGCCACAATGAGTTTCTGAGTGTGTACTTGGAAGTGTTGGGGAGATTCGTTTTCAGGCAAGCTTTCTTGTATCGTAACTTGATATAGGTCACTTGTGAAGTCATAGCTTGCTACCTGGGCTTCTTTGCAGCATGCTAAAACAACACCCGCATGTTGCGCGCGATGCAGTAAGACAGAACGTACTGATGCAGCAGATAAACTGCGCGGATACAGTCTTCCTTCCTTTTGTGTCCACATAAGTCCGCTCTCGCGAAAAAAGTCGAGAATATCTTTGAGTGGGGTAGCGCCAAGGACGGGCGTAACAAAATGAGGGTTGTTAAAGTGCTTGGCCTCAAGGTAGAGATTGGTAAAATTACAGCGTCCGTTACCAGTGGCTAAAATGGTGCGTCCACACTCGTAGTCTTTCTCGATAACTAAGGTGGTAGCGCCAGCTTCAGCAGCAATGATGGCTGCAACAAGTCCTGCTGCGCCGCCGCCAAGAACTACTACCTCATATGATGGTAAAAGGCTGAGGGCGCGAGCAGCAGCAATTGCTTGGACGCGTTGTTTTTTACGGGTAGATGCCTTAGAAGTAGCCACACTTACTCCTAGGAATCTGAGGTTGTATCAGTGCCTGGTGCATCAGGCATCTTGGTAAGAAGCTCTATGGCATCAGGTAGCAAACCTTCTGGAAGAACGTCTTCAAAGGTGCCTGCATCTACAGCGGCAGCAATGGCAGGATCAATAGGCAAGCGACCTAAAACGGGAATGTGATACTCAGTAGCGGTTTCATCCACATGGCTTTTGCCAAAAAGTTCAATCTTTTTACCGCAATCAGGGCAGGTAACATAGCTCATATTTTCTATGAGACCCAATACGGGAATATTCATCATTTGAGCCATACGGACAGCCTTACCCACAATCATACGAGCTAAGTCCTGAGGTGAACTAACAATAATCACGCCTTCACAGGGAAGGGACTTAAATACCGTGAGTGCTACATCACCTGTTCCTGGAGGCATGTCTACGAGTAGGTAGTCTACACTGCCCCAACTGGTTTCACTCCAGAACTGACGAATGGCACCTGCTAAAACAGGTCCACGCCAAATGACGGGGTCGGACTCATGTTTGAGGACTAAATTAGCGCTCATAATTTTGATAGCGTTTTTAGATACGTTGGGCAAAAGTAGGTTACCAATACCAGTAGCGTGTTTACCGGACATACCAAACATTTTTGGAATGGAAGGACCGGTAATATCTGCATCTAAAATACCCACGCGATACCCTGCGCGCATAAGATTGATTGCCAAAATACCTGTAACCATAGACTTACCAACGCCACCTTTGCCAGATACAACGCCAATGACATGTTTTACATGCGATAAGTCATTTTGAGCATACGTATCAGATGGCTTGCCATTGCTGCCAGTCATAGTAATGGGATGATCATCTGAGCATGTGGCCATGGATAGTCCTTCCTATACCAACGCACCAGTAGAGCTTTGCTTGTGCGCGTGATTATGTATGTATCAGTTGCATTCTACCCTCTCAAGGCAGCTTCTCTCATAGGTATTGCGTGTGTATCTATTTCCTACTAAAAAGCAGTGATTTGATTGACTAGGAAACACTGTGCAACTATGCAGTTTACGTGCATAAAAATGTCAACTCAGAGCAATTGTTTTTATAAATTGAGGTGTTTTTTGGTTATGATAGAAAGAGTTCGAAGGAGGGGGATAGCAATACTGCTGTCTCGAACGAACGAGAGGAGTTCCATGCAATATTCAGCGGAAGTGGAGCACATGTGTCCCGTTGCTAAGGGTGCATACCACGGTCCCGCCCCAATCCCTGAAGAGGGTAAGTGGGTTCAGGCCAAGCAAATTGGCGACATTTCGGGTTATACGCACGGTGTTGGTTGGTGCGCACCCCAGCAGGGTGCCTGCAAGCTGAGCCTTAATGTCAAAGATGGTGTCATTGAGGAGGCACTTGTCGAGACGATTGGTTGCTCGGGCATGACTCACTCTGCTGCTATGGCAGCCGAGATTTTGCCGGGCAAAACCATTCTTGAGGCGCTTAATACAGACTTGGTATGCGATGCCATTAACGTTGCTATGCGCGAGCTGTTCCTGCAAATCGTTTACGGTCGTACCCAAACCGCTTTCTCTGAGGGCGGACTTCCTGTGGGTACCGGTCTTGACGATTTGGGCAAGGGCCTTCGCTCCATGGTTGGCACCACGTATGGTACCAAGGAAAAGGGTGCCCGCTACCTTGAGCTTACTCAGGGCTATGTCACGCATCTTGCTCTTAACGAGAAAAACGAGATTATTGGTTTTGAGTTCCTTAACCTGGGCAAATTTACGGATGCTCTGAAGAAGGGCGTTGATCCCAAGAAGGCAGTAGACGACGCAATGGGTCGTTATGGTCAGTGGGATAATCCTGCCAAGGTTATCGATCCTCGCGAAGAGTAAGAAGGGAGCAAGAATATGGCAGTTACATTTGAAGGCTATGAGCGTCGTATTGACACTATCAACAAGGCCTTGGCTGAGTATGGCATTGCTTCCTTAGAAGAGGCAGAGCAGCTGTGTGTGGACAAGGGTTTTAATCCTCGTGAGATTGTAATGGGCGTTCAGTCCATTGCATTTGAAAACGCTGCATGGGCCTATACCTTGGGTTGCGCAATTGCACTTAAGAAGGCCGAGAAGGGCGAGGTTACCAATGCGTCAGAGGCAGCTTCTGCCATTGGCATTGGCTTGCAGGCATTTTGTGTACCTGGTTCTGTTGCTGATGACCGTAAGGTTGGTTTGGGTCACGGTAACCTTGGCGCCATGCTCTTAGGTGAAGACACCGAGTGCTTTGCATTTTTGGCTGGTCACGAGTCTTTTGCTGCTGCAGAAGGCGCAATTGGTATTGCTAACAATGCCAATAAGGCTCGCAAGAGGCCCCTACGCGTTATCCTTAACGGCCTTGGCAAGGATGCTGCACAGATTATTGCTCGCATCAATGGCTTTACCTATGTAAAGACCCAATTTGATTACTATACGGGTGAGCTTACGGTTGTAGAGAAAATCGCATATTCTGATGGTCCTCGTGCAGCTGTAAACTGCTATGGCTCTGATGATGTTCGTGAGGGCGTAGCCATTATGTGGCATGAGAACGTAGATATCTCCATTACGGGTAACTCTACTAACCCCACACGCTTCCAGCATCCCGTTGCTGGTACGTATAAAAAAGAGCGTTCGGCTGCTGGTAAGAAGTACTTCTCGGTAGCTTCTGGTGGTGGTACTGGTCGTACTTTGCACCCCGATAACATGGGTGCTGGTCCTGCTTCTTACGGCATGACCGATACCATGGGTCGTATGCACTCTGATGCTCAGTTTGCAGGTTCCAGCTCTGTACCTGCTCACGTAGACATGATGGGTCTTATTGGCATGGGTAATAATCCTATGGTTGGTGCTACGGTTGCATGTGCCGTTGCTCTTAATGAGGCACTGAATAAGTAAGTAGATACCCAGCATTGCGATGCCGGCAGTGTGGGTATCTCTTGAGGTTGTGGGCTGTCACCTTGGTGGCAGCCTGCTTTTGTTATAGGAACCTTGGGTGCTAGAAAAAGTGTGTGAAGGTTCTTGTGAGCGCCCGCTCTTTGCAAGGCCATCCTGTCTGTTGGGTAGACTAAAGAGCTAGCATAGTACTCAGGCTATATAGGTACATTGGTATGGCTTGTTACATTCTTTAGTAAGGGAAAACATGTCGTCAAATTCTATTGTTATCCGCGGCGCGCGCGAGCACAATTTGCGTGATGTAGACGTTTCCATTCCGCGTGACAAATTGGTGGTTATTACGGGCTTGTCGGGATCTGGTAAGTCCAGTCTTGCATTTGACACCATTTATGCAGAAGGGCAGCGCCGTTATGTGGAGTCTTTGTCCAGCTATGCTCGCATGTTCTTGGGTCAGATGGACAAACCCGACCTTGATTCTATTGACGGTCTTTCTCCTGCAGTTTCTATTGATCAAAAAACAACAAGTCGTAATCCGCGTTCTACTGTGGGTACGGTTACAGAAATCTATGATTATCTCCGTTTGCTCTATGCGCGCATTGGTGTGCCACACTGCCCGGAGTGTGGGCGAGTTATTGAGCGTCAAACAACTGACCAGGTGGCTGATAAGGTCTTAGAAGCTGGACAAGGTTGTCGTGCTTTGGTATTGGCGCCCGTAGTTTTGGGTCGCAAGGGTGAGTACACCAAGTTGTTTGAGGATTTAAGAGCAGAAGGCTTTTCTCGTGTTCGTATTGATGGAGAAGTTCGCGAGCTTGAAGAGCCCATTAAGCTGGATAAGAAGTTCAAGCACACCATTGAGGTTGTGGTAGACCGCATTGTTATTCGTGAAAACTCACTGGGTCGCATTGCAGAAGCGGTAGAACATGCGACGCGTTTGGCTGCTGGTCGCGTAAGCTTTTATTTGCTGCCTGATCGTGGTGCTCAAGAAGGCGCAGAAGGTGAGTTGCTCAGCTATTCTTTGGCATTGGCCTGTCCTGAGCACGGCCATTCCATTGATGATCTTCAGCCGCGTGATTTTTCATTTAATGCACCGTATGGCGCTTGCCCCGACTGTGATGGTTTAGGTACAAGGCGTACAGTAGATGTAGAAGCTCTTATCGAGAACCCAACCCTGTCTGTTTCTGAAGGCGTGTTTGGCTCCATTTTTGGTAATTCCAACTATTATCCGCAGATTTTCTCGGCAGTTTGTACGCATATGGGCGAGAAGGACACAACACCGTGGAACAAGCTTAAGGAAAAGACTCAAAACGCTTTGCTTAATGGCTTGGGGGAGACTAAGATTCGTGTGGATTATCACACGCGTGATGGTCGTGATACCCACTGGTTTACCAAGTTTTCTGGCGTACGCCACATTTTGTTTGAGAAATACCAAGAGACGTCATCTGAAACCATGAAGACGCACTTGGAAAAGTATATTACTGAGGCTTTGTGTACTACCTGTCACGGTGCTCGCTTAAAACCTGAGTATCTTGCGGTTACGGTTGGCGATAAAAACATCCAACAAGTCTGTGATCTTTCTTGCGCAGACGCTCTTGATTTCTTTGAAGCTCTGGTACTTACGGAACGCCAGCAGCTTATTGGTGCTGCTATCGTTCGGGAAATTGTGGCTCGTTTACACTTCATGGTTAATGTTGGTCTTGACTATCTGACCTTGAGTCGCGCTGCCGCTACACTTTCTGGCGGAGAGGCTCAGCGCATTCGCTTGGCTACACAAATTGGCGCTGGTCTGATGGGTGTGCTGTATATTTTGGATGAGCCTTCTATTGGCTTACATCAACGTGACAATGACCGTCTTATCCAAACCTTGCAGCGCCTCCGTGATATGGGCAATACGGTTATTGTGGTTGAGCACGATGAAGATACTATTCGTGCAGCGGATTACGTTATTGATATGGGTCCTGGTGCAGGTGAGCTGGGCGGCAAGGTTGTTGCTGTGGGTACACCTCAGCAGATTATGGACAGTCCTGACTCGCTGACGGGTGCGTATCTTACGGGCCAGCGTATGATTGCGCTGCCAGAAAAACGCCGTAACCCTCGTCGTGGTGCGCTTAAGATTGTTGGCGCTACCGCTAACAACCTCAAGAATGTCTCGGCAAAAATCGAGTACGGCACGCTTACCGTTGTAACTGGCGTATCAGGCTCGGGTAAGTCTTCCTTGGTAACGGATACTATCGCACCTGCGCTTACCAATGATGTACAGCGTTCTAAGCGACGTGTGGGTCCCTATAAAAAGATTACGGGTCTTGTGGACGCTGAAGGACACAAGCTTATTGATAAGGTTATTGATATTGACCAGTCTCCCATTGGGCGCACGCCACGCTCCAACCCTGCCACCTATATTGGTTTGTGGGATGATTTGCGTGCTCTTTTTGCCTCTACGCCTGAGTCGCGCGCTCGTGGTTATAGTCCTGGTCGTTTTTCATTTAATGTATCGGGTGGTCGTTGCGAGGCGTGTAAGGGCGATGGCCAAATTAAGATTGAAATGAACTTCCTGCCAGACATTTATGTCCCTTGTGAAGTATGCCATGGTAAACGCTATAACCGAGAAACCCTTGAAGTTTTATACCATGGTAAGTCTATTTCCGATGTGTTGGAAATGACGGTTCATGAGGCGTTGGTGTTCTTTGCCAATATTCCTCGCATCAAAAATAAGCTCCAAACCTTGTATGATGTAGGCTTGGGCTATGTGCATTTAGGACAGCCTGCCACCACACTTTCTGGCGGAGAAGCCCAGCGTGTAAAGCTGGCTAAGGAGCTTCATCGTCAGCAAACAGGTAAAACCTTCTATATTTTGGATGAGCCTACGACGGGCTTGCATTTTGAGGATGTTTGCCAGTTAGTAAGCGTGCTTCAAAAGCTAGTGGATGCTGGCAATACCGTTTTGGTCATTGAACATAATTTGGATGTTATCAAAATGGCAGATCGTATTTTGGATCTTGGACCCGAAGGCGGGGCTGGTGGAGGTACCATTGTTGGATATGGTACACCCGAGCAAATTGTTAAGATTGAGCAAAGCCAAACGGGTAAGTATCTAGCGCCCATCTTAAAGCGCGACCGAGCACGAGCAAAACAGCTGGCAAAGGAGTAGTTGGTGGCACGCAAGCAAAAGGTTTCTAAAACCAATGCCATGCGCGAGTTGGAGCAAGGTGGGGTAGCGTATCGTACGCTTACCTATGACGCCAACAACGAGGACCTTTCTACAGGCGTAGGAGTTCGTATTGCCGAGTTTTTGGGCGAGGATGTGGACGCCGCATTCAAGACCCTTGTGACCACCACGTCTTCAGGTGGTTATGTGGTGTGCTGTATTCCCGTTGCTCGTGAGCTTGACCTTAAAAAAGCTGCCGCTGCAGCTGGCGAGAAAAGCTTGGCTATGCTGCCCATGAAGGACCTAGAAGCAACTACCGGCTATATGCGTGGGGGCTGCTCTCCCGTGGGTATGAAGAAGCAATTTCTTACATTGTTAGACGAGACGGCACAGCTCTTTGATGAAATTGGCATCTCTGGTGGCAGGCGTGGCCTTTCTTTGCAGCTCAATCCTGAGGAACTTGCTCATTTTATTAACGCTACCTTTGCGGATATTACACGAGACGGAGAGTACCATGTACACCCCTAAGCATATGAGGGATGTGTCTGCTTCCAAGAGCGCTCCTGCTTCTAGCTCTCAGCTGAACTCAACTGCCGGTATTGGTAAGTCTGCAGCGTTAATGAGTGGCTTGGTTATGCTCAGTCGCATTACCGGGTTTTTTCGCACCTGGGGACAGGCGTATGCACTTGGTGTAACTATTGTTTCGAGTGCGTATACTGTGGCAAATAATCTACCCAATCAACTGTATGAATTGGTTATGGGCGGCATGCTTATTACGGCATTTTTGCCCGTATACATGTCAATTAAAGAGAAGGCTGGACGTGAAGGCGCAAATAGCTATGCGTCTAATCTAACCTCGCTTGTTGTGCTGCTTATGGGAGTCGTAGCACTTTTGGGATTTGTGTTTGCGGGTCAAGTTATTTGGACGCAATCTTTTAGTGCTAAGGCGGACTTTGATGCTCCTCTTACCACACTGTTCTTTAGATTCTTCGTCATTGAGGTTGTGCTGTACGCGCTGTCTTCTCTTTTGTCAGGCATTCTCAATGCGGAGCGTGAATACTTTTGGAGTAATGCTGCTCCTATTTTTAACAATTTTATTTGTACCGCATCGTTTGTGCTCTATGCGGTGTTGCACGCCACTCATCCAACGTGGGCACTTATGTGTTTAGCAATTGGTAATCCTTTGGGTGTGGCGGTGCAGGTGGTTGTACAGATTCCAGCACTGCGCAAGATGGGTGTACGTATCCGTCCCTATGTAGACTTCAAAGATCCCGGCATTAAAGAAACCCTTTCTATTGGCATTCCTTCGTTAGTGCTTACGGGCTGTAGCTTTGTGACTTATTCCGTACAAACCTCGAGTGTTTTGTCTGTTATGGCAACAGGCGCCTCCATCGCGTATTATGCACGCCTGTGGTATACCTTGCCCTATGCAATTTTAGCAATTCCTATTACGACAGCTATGTTTACCGAGCTTTCTGAAGCAGTGGCTCACAACAATATGGATGAGTATAAACGTGGTGTATCTGGTGGCACCAGCCAGATACTCTTCTTTCTTATTCCGTTTGCCCTGTATTTGATTGTTTTTGCGCGCCCGCTATCCATGCTGTTAGGTGCAGGGCGTTTTGAGCCACAAGACCTTGCTCATGTGGCAGAATACCTTGCTGCCTTATCGGTGGCTTTGCCGTTATATGGCGTATGTACCTATCTGCAAAAGGTCTGCTCGTCTTTGCGCAAGATGGGCGTTTTGGCATGGTCTTCTATTGTGGCGAGTGTCATTCAGGTAGCGCAATGTTTACTTTTGACAGAACGCTTTGGTCTTATGAACGTAGCACTCAGTTCATTGGTATTTTTTGCAGTGGTAGATGTGGTTACGTTTTGGAGTTTACGCAAGCAGTTGCGAGGTATTGGTCTGGTAGGAATTGGTGCCTCATGTGCGCGCTCGGTACTCGTAGGTCTAGCGGGTGCATTCGTTGGTGCTATGGTAGTTTTTGCTGCCAGCCAAGCAGGTTTTCTCAATAGCACCCTGCATGCGCTGCTCGTTACGATAGTGGGGGGCTTGCCGTCGCTTTT
Source organism: Atopobium sp. (assembly GCF_034113385.1). NCBI lineage: Bacteria > Bacillati > Actinomycetota > Coriobacteriia > Coriobacteriales > Atopobiaceae > Atopobium > Atopobium sp. The sequence goes on from NZ_JAXEXL010000009.1 coordinate 132,516, forward strand.
GATTACCTTTGGTATTGCTGTTGCATGTAAGTTCCCAGAAGCACACATGATTCGCACACTTTTAGGCAGATGTATTCCATCTTTGCGTGTCGCTCGCTAGAAAAATAAGCCTTCTCACCTGCATTTGATGAGTTTTATTACAAGTTAGGTACCCCATTGGTTACGTGATTGTTTCAAAATGGCCGATGCCAAGAAATTCAGCTTATTTTCGCTTAAAAATGTCACCTACGCACTCACCGGGAGTGCACTCGACGTTCGAAGGAGGAAGAGATGGATTTTAGTAATGTGTCAAGAAGGAATTTCGTCAAACTAGTTGGGGCTTCGAGCGTCATTAGCATTACTGGCTTAGCCGGTTGCTCAAGCGCAGGTACGCCTGCTGCAGACGCAAGTGGCGCTTTTAAGATTGGTTCCATTGGTCCTGTTACTGGTGCGGCTGCTATTTATGGTAATGCTACCAAGGCTGGCGCTCAGATTGCTATCGATGAGGTTAACAAGGGCAACGGCGTAAAGTTTGATTTTAATTATCAGGACGACGAAAACGATTCCGAGAAGTCCGTTAACGCATACAACAACCTCAAAGACTGGGGTATGCAAATCTTGGTAGGTTGTACCACCACAGCTCCTACCCTTGCTGTTACCTCTGAATCAAGCTCAGACAATCTGTTCCAGCTTACACCATCTGCATCCGCTACGGATGTTATTGGTGGTCAGCCTGATGTAGACGGCAACGTTTCTGTACAGCGCAAAAAGAACGTTTTTCAAATGTGCTTTACCGATCCTAACCAGGGTACTGCTGCAGCAAAGTATGTGAACGATCAAAAGCTGGGCACCAAGATTGCCGTTATCTACAATAACTCTGATCCTTATTCTACAGGCGTTTATAAGAAGTTTATGTCCGAGGCTAAGGAGCTTGGCCTGACTGTCGTAGCAGAATCTACCTTTACTGATGATTCTGCAACTGACTTTTCGGTACAGCTTAACAAGGCTAAGTCCGCCGAGGCAGACCTTGTCTTCTTGCCAATCTATTATCAGCCTGCTTCATTGATCTTGACTCAGGCTAATCAAATGGGTTATGCACCTAAGTTCTTTGGTGTAGATGGCCTTGATGGTCTTCTGACCTTGGAAGGTTTTGACAAGTCACTGGCAGAGGGCGTTATGTTGCTTACTCCCTTTACCGCAGACGCTACGGATGAGAAGACCAAAAACTTTGTAAAGACATACCAAGAGCAATACGATGGCACACCTAACCAGTTTGCTGCCGATGCATACGACTGCGTGTATGTTATCAAGCAAGCTATCGAGAAAAGCGGCGTAACTGCCGATATGTCCTTCTCGGATATTTGCAACAAATTGGTAGAAACCATCACATCCTCTGACTTTAGCTTTGATGGTTTGACGGGCGCGGGCATGACCTGGTCCGACACAGGTGAGGTTTCTAAGCAGCCTAAGGGCATGGTTATTAAGAACGGCGCTTACGTGGGAATGTAATTTCACGTAAGAGTCGATGAACAGCGGAGATTGCTCTATGGCAGTCTCCGCTTCTTGTACGATGCAATTTTTAATATAAGGCTGCATACAGTAGCAGCTACGTGGTGAAAGGAGTGCGGGATGGGATTTATCTCTAACTTGGTAAACGGAATCTCGTTGGGCAGTGTTTACGCCATCATCGCGCTGGGCTACACCATGGTTTACGGCATTGCTAAGATGCTTAATTTCGCTCATGGCGATGTAATCATGGTTGGTGGATATACGTGTTATTGCACCATGGCGTATTTAGGATGTAATCCTTTTATTGCCGTGTTGCTTTCTATTGTGGTATGTACCTTGTTGGGCATAGTGGTAGAAAAGCTTGCCTATAAACCTTTGCGCAACGCTCCATCGTTGGATGTGCTTATTACTGCTATTGGTGTGAGTTATTTACTGCAAAACCTAGCATTGATTATTTGGAAGTCCGATCCTAAATCTTTCGTATCCGTTATTGATGTACCATCCGTAAGTCTTTTTGGCGGGCAGCTGGTAATTAGTGCTGTTTCGATTGTTACGGTATGTGCCAATATCCTTATTATGCTGGGTTTGATGTTTTTTACTACGCGTACCAAAATGGGCAAGGCTATGCGTGCGGTATCGGAGGATAAAGATGCAGCACAGCTTATGGGCATAAATGTAAACTCCACCATCTCTATGGTGTTTGCCATTGGTTCTGGCTTGGCTGCAATTGCAGGTGTTTTGTTGTGTTCTGCGTATCCCACACTTATGCCTACTACTGGTCAAATGCCGGGCATTAAGGCTTTTGTAGCTGCGGTTTTGGGCGGTATTGGTTCCATTCCAGGCGCTATGTTAGGCGGTATACTTTTAGGCGTTATTGAGATTTTTGCAAAAGCCTATATCTCTACACAGCTTTCTGATGCTGTTGTATTTGCCGTTTTGATTGTTGTTTTGTTGGTTAAGCCCGCTGGCCTTCTGGGCAAGACAATTCACGAGAAGGTGTAGCGTATGAGCTTCTTTAAAAAGATGTCCCGCACAAGTAAAGACAATTTGCTTACCTATGCGCTCGTAATTGTTGCCTTTTTTGTGGTACAGGGCTTGATTTCTACGAGGACTATTTCACACTCTTTGACTGGCATGATGGTGCCTATTTGCACCTATATTATTATGGCGGTTTCGCTCAACTTGGTTGTAGGTATTTCTGGTGAGTTGAGCTTGGGTCATGCTGGCTTTATGAGTATTGGTGCCTTTTGCGGTGTTGTTGTTATGGCAGCACTGTCTGGTGCCGTTGCCAGTCCTCTTATTCGCTTGATTATTGCCATCATTGTGGCAGGTATGTTAGCAGCGCTTACAGGCGTGCTAATTGGCATTCCAGTTATGCGCCTGCACGGTGATTATCTTGCTATAGTTACGCTTGCGTTTGGTGAGATTATCAAGAACGTGCTTAACAATCTGTATGTGGGTATGGATAAAACCGGACTGCATTTCTCTATGCAATCAGCCAAGGCACTTGGTATGGAAGGCGGCACCATTTTGATCAATGGCCCTCAGGGTGCTGCTGGTATTACTAAGGCGTCAACCTTTGTAATGGGATTTTTGCTGGTGCTGTTTTGCCTGATGGTAGTGCTTAATCTTAAGAATTCACGTTCTGGACGCGCCATCATGTCCGTGCGCGATAATCGCATTGCTGCCGAGTCTGTGGGTATTAACGTTACTAAATATCGCTTGATGGCATTTGTGGTTTCTGCGGCTTTGGCTGGTATGGCGGGGGCCCTCTATGCCATGAATTTCTCGTCCATCGTACCTAAGAAGTTTGACTTTAATCTATCCATCATGATTTTGGTATTTGTTGTTTTGGGTGGTATGGGTAAGATTCGTGGTTCTATTATTGCTGCTACTTTGCTTACGGTTTTGCCTGAGGCATTACGCTCACTTTCTGATTACCGCTTGTTGTTGTATGCCGTTGTTTTGATTGCCACCATGCTCATTGGTAACAATGAAAGCTTGAAGAACTGGTTCTATCAGCTGCGCGATAGATTGTTACACAAGAATGAGGACGAGGTACTTGCGTCTACTTTGGAGGGGGGCGATTTGCGTGGTTAGTAAGCGTCGCGTGGATACCAAGATGGTTCCCTTTCCCTCGGACAGCATTGTTCCCGAGCGTGATGTACATGCAACGCCTGCATTAGAATGTCGTCACCTCGGTATTGATTTTGGCGGCTTACATGCAGTTGATGACTTTAATTTAACGGTTGGCAAAACAGAAATTGCTGGCTTAATTGGACCCAATGGTGCCGGTAAAACTACGGTATTTAATCTGCTTACCAAAGTTTATCAGCCTACGCGTGGTACGGTTTTATTGGATGGCACTGATACGGCAGGCATGGGACCTGCCAAGGCTTCCCAGTTGGGTATTGCGCGTACCTTCCAAAATATTCGTCTTTTCTCGACTATGACGGTAGAAGAGAATGTCATGGTGGGCTTGCATAATCAAGTGAAGAGCGGCATGTTTTCTGGCATTTTTCGCCTGCCGCAGCATTGGCTTTCTGAGCGTGATTTTCATACCAAGGCCAAAGAATTGCTGAGTATTTTTGATATGCAGAACATGTCGGATGTACCAGCAGGCTCCTTGCCCTATGGTGCGCAACGTCGGTTGGAAATTGTGCGTGCGTTGGCAACTAACCCCAAGGTACTCTTGTTGGATGAGCCTGCTGCTGGCATGAATCCTTCTGAAACATCCGAGCTTATGGATAACATTTTGGCTATTCGTGATCGTTTCCAGATTGCAGTTATGCTTATTGAGCATGACATGGACTTGGTTATGGGTATTTGCGAGGGCATTGTTGTTTTGAGCTACGGCAAGATTATTGCCAAAGGCACACCGGAAGAGATTCAAAATAATCCTCAGGTCATAGAGGCGTATCTTGGCAAACAAGAGGAGGCGTAAGTACTATGGCACTATTAGAAGTTACTGATTTGCAGGTATATTACGGTTCCATCCATGCCGTAAAGGGTATTTCTTTTGAAGTGTTTGAGGGTGAAATTGTAACCCTTATTGGTGCTAATGGCGCAGGTAAATCTACTACGCTTAACACGGTTGCCGGTTTGTTGCATCCACGTTCTGGTTCTATAACGTTTGAGGGCGAGTCTTTGGTAGGTATTCCTACCCATAAGTTGACACCACGTGGCATGGCGCTTTGTCCGGAGGGGCGTCATGTATTTACGCACATGAGCGTAAAGGAAAACCTAGAAATGGGTGCCTTTACGCGTGACGATACAGAAGCGCAAGATACACTCAAGATGGTGTACGAGCGTTTCCCACGTTTGCGTGAACGTCTGCGTCAGTCTGCTGGCACGCTTTCTGGTGGTGAGCAACAGATGTTGGCCATGGGTCGTGCGCTTATGTCCAAACCTAAACTTCTGATGTTGGATGAACCTTCCATGGGTTTGGCGCCATTGCTGGTTAAAGAGATTTTTGACATTATTAAAAGTCTTAATGAACAGGGTACAACCATCCTATTGGTAGAGCAAAACGCCCAAATGGCACTGTCTATTGCAAACCGTGCCTATGTGTTGGAGACAGGTCGTGTTTCCATGAGTGGTGATGCGGACAATCTGTTGCATGATAAGCGTGTTCAACAAGCCTATCTGGGTGGTTAACACAAGAGTAGCGCTACCATACGTTTTCTAAGCGTAAACCCCATTTTTGTATGGCTGTGTTTGTTCATGTAAAAATGGGGTTTTGTAGGTAATGGCGCCTCTACACACTCTTGAAAAATACTTCTGAAGAATCCTGAAGAACGTTTTATTATCGTTGACCCTTTGTGACAAAACAGCAAAAGAGAACTAGTTCCTATACACTACGTACCAATATATGCGAGAAGTGTATCGAGAGGAACTCAGATGGCTGACTTTGGAATGATTGTAACAACGTTTGCAGCAGGAACACTTTCGTTTTTCTCACCTTGCATTTTGCCTTTGTTACCCGTGTATATTGGGCTTTTGCTTACCGAGGATGGCAAGACTTCCCTTGTCATGCAAAGACGCATTGCCAATACTGTTGCCTTTATTGCAGGTATTTCCATAACCTTTTTTGTACTTGGTTTTGGAGCGGGATTCCTAGGAGGATTACTTTCTCATCCGTTCTTGTCCTTGGGTTTGGGATTTGTGATTTGTCTACTTGGTCTTCATCTTGCAGGTATTCTTGTCATTCCTGCATTGGATATTGAAAAACGTGCTGATATGCAACGTATTGATGCGCGGCATGTGGGTGGTGCCTTTTTATTGGGATTGGCATTTTCATTTGGCTGGACACCGTGCATTGGTCCAGTGCTTGCTACGGTATTGGCTTTGGCAGCGCAGCAAGGAAATGCTCTTCAGGGTGGCCTGCTTCTGACGGTCTATTCACTAGGGATGGCTGTTCCTTTTATGGTGCTTGCACTTGGCTCTTCACTCCTTTTAGAAAAAGTGCGCCAGCTTAACCAGTACACGGAACTTCTCAAAAAGATAGGTGGCGTGTGCATTGCCCTTATGGGAGCTTGGATAGTAATTTCACAGATGGGTAGTTTTGGTATGTCAACACAACATCAGAGTGCACGTGTACAAACGTCGGAACAAGAATCGGCTACAAAAACAGCATCGTCTACAAGCGATTGGCAGCAAACATCGCTTACATCGCTTGACGGTACAACAACAACGCTTGCATCTTTTAAAGGGAAGCCCGTGTATGTAAAAATGTGGGCTACCTGGTGTTCAGCTTGTTTAAGCGGCCTTGATGAGTTTTCTCGTGTTGCTGCTGAGCATGACAAAAAAGGTGACGTAAAAGTTATTTCGGTACTTTCTCCAGGTGTTGGATCAGAGCTTTCCAAAGATCAAATAGCTACATGGGCAAGTAAACAAAAATTGAGCTTCCCCTTGGTAATGGATACCTCGGCTACCTTGCTTAAAGCGTTTGGTGTGCAAGCATATCCAACCTCTATTTTTATCAATTCTAATGGCACGATTGTTGATAAACGCATTGGAGAAGTTCCTACAGCTGAATTAGAAAAGATTTTAAGTTCCTTAACGTAGATATGCGTGGTATAGATATGAACAGACGTTTTTCTATGGTGGCGCTGTTTTTGGGAATACTAGTTGTATTAAGTGCTGCACTCTATGCGCTACGCAAGCCACTTACGATACAAAACAAGACGTTAGATACAACTCAACAGACCATGCGGGAGGCTGCGATGGCAAAGATTGATGTCAATAATTTGCATGAAATATATTTTGCAGGAGGATGTTTTTGGGGCGTTGAAGAGTATTTTTCTCGTATTCCAGGGGTGTATGATGCGGTGTCAGGCTACGCTAATGGAACAACCAATAATCCGAGCTATGAAGAGGTTTCTTCAGGTAAAACGGGACATGCAGAGACCGTTAAGGTGCGATATGACCCGTCGGTTGTGAGTCTTGAGAGTCTTACCAAGCAGTATTTTAAGATCATTAATCCACTCAGCGTTAATCAGCAGGGCAATGATCGTGGAAGCCAGTATCGAACGGGTATATTTTTTGTAGATGAGGCTGATCAGCCTGTCTTGCGTATGGTATATGATGAAGAACAAAAGAAATATGGAACCACGCTTGCTGTAGAGCTTACAAAGCTCACCGGGTTTTATCAAGCTGAGGAATACCACCAAGATTACCTTAAGAAAAATCCTAATGGATATTGTCATATAGACTTTAGTTCCCTTAAGGATTTAGCTTCCAAGAAGGATACACAGGATGCTTCTGCGCCTAAGGTAGACCCTGCTCGTTATCATAAGCCTTCCGATAGCGAGATAAAGCGTATGCTTACGCCAGAGCAGTATAAAGTGACTCAACAAGCTGGTACCGAACCTGCTTTTTCTGGTGAGTATCATGACAATCATGCGATTGGAATTTATGTAGACGTTGTTACTGGCGAACCTTTATTTTCCTCAAAGGATAAGTTTAATTCGGGTTGTGGTTGGCCAAGTTTTGTACGACCAATAGACCCTGATGTTATTAAGGAATATAAGGATACGAGCTATGGAATGGTAAGAACTGAAGTACGTAGTCGTGTAGGGGATTCTCATCTTGGTCATGTATTTACTGACGGTCCTCAAGAGCAGGGCGGACTTCGCTATTGTATCGATAGTTTGGCTTTGAAATTCATTCCTTATGAACGTATGGAAGCTGAAGGATATGGTGAATTTATGCCAGTGTGTTCACAATATAGCTGGAAATAGAAATATGACTCGTTGTGTAAGTAAAGAACGTATATAACGAGTCCTAGAAAACTGATTCATGCAGAGGTTGAACCATCAAGCTCAACCTCTGCATTTTAGTGTGTTCATGCATAGTACTGGTATGACACTACGTAAATGTTTGTCATATACAAGACTTCAAAATAGAGTACACTCTGCCTGCCCTATAGATACGGTATTATCTGTAGATTTATAAAACACGGTTTCATTATTTTTGAAAATAAAAAAACAACTATACAGATATTGACAGTATTTATTCAAAATTTTGTATAGCAAATAACAGTGCAGAGGTAGCAATTTGCCTGCTATCCAATGAGAGTGTTTGTATAACAACTGGTATTTGGTAGTAAAAAATCGGTGAATGGTGCAACTTATCCGCTCACCGTCCCAAAAAAGCCATTTACGAAACTAAAAGTACTACATCATTTACTTTCACATTGCGTCAGTCTCGACAATTTGTAGGTAACGGTAAAGAAAAGACGTATTTCATTTACAGCCTAGGATTGTCAGAGCGCTTTGCTGCATCTCATGTATTTGTCGTATTTCATGTATAGGAGGTAACATATGGCGTCAACCACAGTTACAGTGGCAAGCACTACTGCTGAGCAAAAGAAACGTAGTCTTGATCAGGAGTTTTTTCGAAAAGGTATTTTAATCGCTCTTTTCTCAAGTCTTATGTACGGCGTGTATACCGCCTTTATTACAGCAGGTGAAAGTACGAGCCTATGGCTTGGATGGCTCGGTAATATCAATCCTGCAGGATTTTTGGCTGTTTTTATTCTTCCCACAGTAGCAAGCGCAATCAATGATTGTTGTAGTGCCCTTTGGGCGCTTGGCATCACCGCAAAACAGGGTAAGCTTGCGGATTTTGGCCGTACTATTCCCACTAAGCCTGGCATTATTATGATGGTAAGTGCTCTTGTAGGTGGTCCTATTGCAACCGTTGCCTACATCATTGCCCTGTCTCAGGCGGGCACTATTGTAGTTCCCATTGCGGCACTCAATCCTGCAATTGGTTCAATCCTTTCACGCATTCTTTTTAAACAAGAACTTGGTCTTCGCAAGATTATAGGTATTGCTATCTGCGTATTTGCGGGGCTTATGATTGGATCTACAAGTCTTACCGGCGACGCATCTCCCAATTTGGGATTTGGCCTCATGCTGGCATTCATTGCTGCATTAGGCTGGGGCGCTGAAGGCTGTATTGCTGGTTATGCCAGTTGCATGATTGATACTCAAATTGGCATTACCATTCGTCAGTGTGTATCGGGCTTTGTAGAGCTTTGTATATTGCTTCCAGTACTCGCTCTTATCGGTGGTGTCCCCATGGGAGATGCTATGGGTTATGTGGGTAGTGCTCTTACAGATGTTCCCACCATTTTGTGCTTTGTCGTTGCTGGTTTTGCAGCGTATAAGTCCTTTGCTAGTTGGTACCGCGGCAACTCTATGTGCGGCACTGCTCTTGGTATGGCTTGTAACGGTACCTATACCTTTGTAGCTCCTCTTATAACTTGGATTGTTGTGGGCATCATCATGAAGATTGATGGCTATGCCTTGGCGCCAATTGCTTGGGCTGCTGCGTTTGTCATGATTGTCGGCATTGTCATTATTGCCGTAGATCCTCTTGAGTATCTAGGAAAGAAGGAGGAGGCATAATGCGTCCACTCAACTATGCAATTCTCAAATACTTTACTGAGGTCGAAGAAGCAAGCGCTGATGACGTACTTATGGCGCTCAAAAGTGAATATTCGGGCTTTTCTGCGTTTACACACGATAAGGTCCAGGAAGCGCTGATGACTGCCGAGAAAAACGGGCTGGTTGGGGAGTCTCGTGTTGATCTTGATGACAACAATGAGCTGCGCGTCTTTTATGCTGCAGATTCCGAACAGCGAGACACCATTAATTCCTACATCAAGTAGTGAGGAGTAGCCATGCGCTATCAGGGAGAAGAGGCTATAGGCCTCATTGAAACAACGGGTATGGTACCTGCACTGTATGCGGCAGATGCAATGCTTAAGGCGGGTAATACGGAGCTTGTCAGTTACGAGAATATCGGCTCAACACTGGTAACCATCATTGTTAAGGGCGATGTAGCTGCCTGTGAAGCAGCAGTTAAAGCAGGTTGTGAAGCTGCATCTAGTATTGGCACGCTTACGGCACATAACGTTATGCGCCGTCCTGTTCCACCTGTTGGTGACGTTGTTTCTGTTCATGACGTGGATTACAACTAGGAGGTAGGTATGGCTAACGAAGGCATGAATGCACTGGGCGCCATAGAGACCTTTGGCCTGGTTTGGGTACTTGAAGCAGGCGATGCCATGTGCAAAGCAGGCGATGTTACGCTCATTGGCTATGAAAATACTGCTTCAGGCTATATCTCTATTTTGGTAGAAGGAGATGTGGCTGCAGTTAAAGCAGCTGTAGCTGCTGGCGTTAAGGCCGTAGAGGCTTTGGGCGCAGAGGTATACAGCTCCGTTGTTATTCCTCGGCCTCATCCAAGTCTTAAGAAGATTACTGATAAATACACTATCGAGAAACTCTTGCCTTATTAAGGGGGGTGTCACGTGTCTCTTATCGATAATGATCTTCTATCCATTCAGGAGGCGCGTATCCTCCTTGAGCATGCTGCCGAATCTGTTGAGACTTTAGAAAGCTTGCCAATGTCTTTGGTTGAAGACTTTCTTGTACAGTTACGTGAAGGTCTGTACCAGAACGCACATACCTATGCTGACCTTGCTTTTGATGAGAGTGATTATGGTAATCCTCAAGAAGAAGCTCAACTTACAGAATGGGTCCTTACGGATTTACTTGATGATGTGCGCGCACAAACTCCCGTACAAGAAATTGTTTGGGATACAAAATCTGCAGCCGTCTATCTGTCTAAAGGAGTGGTAGTATCACTGCTTCCAGATTGGCTTGCAGTTCCTACCATGATTTCGCAGCTCTTACATGCAGTACGTTCAAAAAGCCCTATTGTTTTCTTGGTGCGTGCACGTGTGCATGAAAGCTGCTGTCGTGTGATGGCAGATGTGCTTTCTATTGCACAGTCGTGTCACTATCCCAAAGAAGCACTGGGCTTTTTGCATACCTGTTGTTCTGAAGGCGAAAAATGGGTCTGTTCGCAGTCTTGTGTGAGTGTCATCATAGATTCTCGTGAGAATACCGGTGAGCAGCCATACGATGCTTACGGTAAAGATGTCTACTATGCGTCGCTGGGCAATAACCCTGTTTTTGTTGAATCAACAGCTGATATTGAAGCATGCGCTCAAGAAATAGTGCTTGGCAAATCGTTTTGTTATGGCATGCTCCCAGGGGTTGAACAATCCATTGTTGTTGAAGCAACCGTAGACAAACAACTTCAAACAGCTCTTAGGCAAAATGGTTGTTACTTTTTAGATGACAAAGAAGCGCAGCGCCTTGGTGAGTTACTTTTTATGCCAGATGGTAAAACCTACCCAGAGCTTATCGCTAAGTCCGCGGAAGACCTTGCTCGTAGGGCAAATATTGCTATACCAGCACATACCAAAGTACTTATAGTGCGCAAACCTTATGTGAGTGAACAGAGCTTCTTCTCTAAGGCAAAGTATGGCCCGGTGCTTTCTTACTACGTGGAGGAAAACTGGCGATACGCTTGCGAGAAATGCATAGAGCTCATTCTTAACAGTGGACACGGTAATGCGTTGTCGATTTTCTCGAACAATCCCGAAGTGATTCAGCAATTTATTCTCAAAAAACCTGTGGGCCGTGTGCTGGTAAATGTCAGTACCGCTCTTGGCAGTATTGGCAGCCATACAGAACTTCCCAAAACACTGACTATTACTGGTTGGGACCGTGCTACTACTTCTGCTTTAGGTGTTACCTACGGTGATTTTATAAGAAAGCGCCAAGTAGGCGTAGGTAAGGATATGTATCAACATGCCCTGATAGAGCAGGCAAGTTCAGGTAATGACACGCCTCTGACAGTAACAGCAGATTCTCTGAGCAAGAAAGATTGTGTAGCGCAAGAGCATTGTGCGGAATCGATTGATTGGTTCTCTGGTCTTCTGGAGTCCATGAGAGATAACTAAAAAGGAGTAAAGGATGGATATTAAGGAGTTTGCAAAGGAACTTTCCGAGGCGACCAAAACAATGAGTGCTGAGGAAAAGCATGCGGTACGTGAGATGTTTGCAAAAGTTTCCGATCAGTTGGATGCACCACTTCACAGCAAGCCCTGCGTAGTGGACGGTCCTACCGACATTCCTGAGGGCCCTACGCAACGTCATGTTCGTCTTAAGGATAACTACCTCAAACAAGTTCCCAGCATTACTACGTTTCGTGCTCGTGCGGTTACCGAGATTATGAAGGATAATCCAGGTATGCCTAAGATTGAGCTGCGCGCTAAGGCATTCCGTCGTTGTTGCGAAACTGCTCCTTTGGTCATTCAAGATGACGAGCTTATCGTTGGTGCTCCTTGTGGTGCTCCACGTGCTGGTGCGTTTTCACCTGATCTTGCCTGGCGCTGGCTTAAGGAAGAGCTCGATACCATTGGGGATCGTCCTCAAGATCCTTTCTATATCTCTGATGAAGATAAGCGCTACTGCCGTGACGTGCTTTTTCCATTCTGGGAGGGCAAGTCACAGGATGAGATTTGTGAGGATCAATATCGTGAGGCTGGTGTCTGGGAGCTTTCCGGTGAGTCCTATGTATCTGACTGCTCCTATCACGCTATGAGTGGTGGTGGAGATTCCAACCCTGGTTATGATGTCATTCTTATGCGTAAAGGCATGCTTGATATTCAAGCTGAGGCAAAAGAGCATCTTGCCAAGCTTGATTATGCTAATCCAGATGACTTGGATAAGATTTACTTCTATAAATCTGTAATTGATACTACTGAGGGCGTTATGATTTATTCAAAGCGCCTGAGTGAGTTTGCTTTACAAAAGGCTGCAGCTGAGCATGATCCAAAGCGTAAATGCGAGCTCGAGAAAATCGCTGAAACTCTTGCCTATGTACCTGCGCATAAGCCGAGGACATTTTATGAGGCTATGCAAGCGGTCTTTACGATTGAATCCTTATTACCAGTAGAGGAAAACCAAACTGGTATGTCTATTGGTCGTGTTGACCAGTATATGTATCCTTTCTATGAGGCGGACATTAAGGCTGGTCGCATTACTCCGTACGAGGCTTTTGATATTGCAGGTTGTATGCTCATTAAACTGAGCGAAATCATGTGGGTTACCTCACGTGGACAGTCTGAATTCTTTGCGGGATATCAGCCATTTATTAATATGACTTTGGGTGGTATTACTCGTAGGGGTAACGACGCTACCAACGATTTAACCTACCTGCTTATGGATGCTGCACGCCATGTAAAGATTTATCAGCCTACTATTGCTTGTCGTATCCACAATAAGTCACCCGAGCGCTATATGCGCAAGATTGTTGACCTTGTGCGTTCCGGAATGGGCTTCCCAGCTTGCCATTTTGATGATACGCATATCAAGATGATGCTTGCTAAGGGCATTTCTGTTGAAGATTCTCGCGATTACTGCATGATGGGTTGCGTTGAACCTCAAAAATCAGGTCGCCTCTATCAGTGGACTTCTACGTCCTATACACAATGGCCTGTTTGTATTGAACTTACACTTAACCATGGTGTTGACCTGTGGTATGGCAAGCAGGTAACTCCAGATCTTGGTGACCTTTCTCAATACAAAACCTTCGAAGAGTTTGATGCGGCAGTTAAAAAGACCATCCAATACGTTACCAAATGGACCGATGTCGCCACTGTTATCTCTCAGCGTGTCGCCCGCGAAGTTGCACCTAAGCCTTTGATGTCCATCATGTTTGAGGGCTGTATGGAAAGCGGCAAGGACGTTTCGTCTGGTGGTGCCATGTATAACTACGGTCCAGGTGTTGTATGGACAGGTTTGGGTACGTACACCGATTCTATGGCAGCCATCAAAAAGCTTGTTTTTGATGAGCACAAATATACGCTTGATGAGCTTAACGAGGCTCTTAAGGCTGACTTTGTAGGGTACGAGAAAATCCAGCAGGATTGCATCAATGCTCCTAAGTACGGTAATGATGATGATTATGCTGACAGTATTGCAGCAGATATTCTGCATTATACCGAGCACATTCATGTGAAGTATAAAACGCTCTATTCTCACATGTCTATGGGCACACTTTCCATTTCTAACAATACGCCATTTGGTGAGATGACCGGTGCTTCTGCAAATGGTCGTAAGGCTTGGACACCTCTGTCAGATGGTATCAGCCCCAGTCAAGGCGCTGATCATAATGGTCCTACCGCCATTATTAAATCGGTTGGTAAGTTACCCAATGACTCTATGAATATTGGTATGGTTCATAACTTTAAACTTATGAGTGGCATTCTTGATACGCCCGAGGGAGAGCGTGGTCTTATTACGCTTTTGCGTACTGCTTCGATGTTTGGTAACGGTGAGATGCAGTTTAACTATCTGGACAATGAGACGCTTATTGATGCTCAGGCTCACCCAGAGAAGCATCGTGATTTGGTGGTACGTGTTGCGGGTTACAGCGCATTCTTCAATGAGCTCTGCAAGGACGTTCAGGACGAAATTATTAGCCGTACCATGCTTACCAAACTGTAATTGGTATTGGTGTCAGCAGAGTTAAACGACAGGATAAAAAGGGAGGGGGCAAAACGGAGATGGAACCTCAACAGGAAAAGATTGAGCGTAAGGTACGTATTTTCAATCTGCAAAAGTACAACATGTACGATGGTCCGGGCGTTCGCTCCATGGCCTTTCTCAAAGGTTGCCCCCTACGCTGTAAGTGGTGCTCCAATCCAGAAAGTCAGCTGCGGGAACATGAAGTAATGTTCAAGGTTGATAACTGTGTAGACTGTGGTGCTTGTGCTGCGGTTTGTCCGGTATCTCTTCATAAGATGGTAGATGGCAAACATGTGGTAGACCGTACTACTCGCTGCATTGGTTGTCGTCAGTGCGAAGAAGCCTGTCTGCATAGCGCCCTACAAATTATGGGAGAAGACTATTCGGTCGATGATCTTATCTGCTTTTTTGAACAGGACGAAGATTTTTATCGGATGTCGGATGGCGGTATTACGCTTTCTGGTGGAGAAGTGTTGGCACAAAGTGAAGCTGCTCTCGCAGTATGCATGGCCAGTCAAGCGAAAGGGTATCATACAGCACTCGAAACCTGTGGGTACACACCCGTAGAGACTCTTATGAAGGTAGCTCCTTACGTTAATTTGTTTTTATACGACATCAAGCAGATGGATCCCGTCAAACATAAGTTTTGGACAGGGGTAAATAACGAACTCATTCTTTCCAACGTGAAGTGGTTGCTTGAAAACGGCTATAACGTGCGCGTGCGTATGCCGCTTTTAAAGGGAGTAAACGATTCAAAGGAAGAGATAGATGCCGTTATTGCGTTCTTTAGCCCATACCGGTATCAAAAAAACTTTGATGGTGTTGATTTGTTGCCTTACCACAAATTAGGAGTTGGTAAATACAAATCCCTTGGTCGAGAGTATGAGATTGAGGGTGATCCATCGCTCACTAATGACGATTTAAATCGTATTGAAACATGGATTCAGACTGCGGACTTCAAAGTTAATCTTGTGAGGCATTAAAGCGTTATGGAAAAACTCGATCGCATAATACAGGAGTCTGTTCCAGGAAAGCAGGTAACGCTTGCCCATGTTATTGCTTCGCCAGGACCGAGTGTAAATGAGCGGATTGGTGTTGCCGCAGGTGATGCCATTGGCATTCTTACACTGAGCCCTTCCGAGACAGCCATTATTGCAGCGGATGCTGCCGCTAAAGCTGCTCCAGTTGAAATTGGTTTTTTAGATCGTTTTACTGGCTCAGTTGTCATTATGGGCGATGTACAGAGTGTTGAAGAATCACTGCATGTTGTGTGTGACATGCTCCATGACAAGCTTGGTTTTTGTGTTGTGGAGGTGACAAAGTCCTAATGTCTGGTCGCTTTGCATTTATAGGTCTTGATGGATCAGGTAAAAGCACGCTCGCTGATTTAGTAGAGGGTTGTTCATCCGACCATAAGCATAGGGAGGACTGCTATTACCGTCCACATACCCTTGAGATTCCAGGGCATTATGTAGAGAACCATTGGATGCACAATGTCATTCTCATGCTCTTGCACAATCAGGCATGTGCATTCGTCTTACTGTTAGATGGTACGACACGGCTTTCATACTATTCGAGCGGTTTTGCTAAAGCAACGAGAAAACCCAGTTTGGCCGTGGTTACAAAGTGTGATGTTTTGGATGAAGCCCAGCGTGAAGAGGCACGGATGCTCTTGGCTGACACTGGTTGTCATGAACTGTTATTTCTTTCCACTCGGACAGGTGAAGGAATATGTGAGTTTAAACAATGGGTGATACAACAAAAACAAACTGCATGCCTACCTATGGGGCAGAGCAAAAACGAGGGGAGGCAGCCATGCACTATATAACAGAAGGGGAGCTGCGCAGGCAGTATGCGCAAGAGCATTTTGATACGTTCCAACTTCCAATTGGTGCACGTCTTACGCCGAGCGCTCGTCAATTTCTGATTGATTTTAGGATTAATTTTGAATCGCTTTATCACAAAAAAAGCTCTGTACGTAAAGAGAAGCAAGTTCTTTGTGACAGCTCTACACAAACACAGGCACTCAAAGATGATATGCGCATTTTGGGAGCGCGTTTAAGGCTTTTGGCACACAAAGCCTTAGGTGTTAATAACGATGCAGCACAGCTTTTGGAATGTGTTGGTGGCGCTTGGCAAGAAGGTACGCTTGCAAAAACAACGTGCTGTTTTTCTGAACAACAGCTGCAATCTACTTGCGAAACAATCCCTTCACTTCCCCTGAATGCATGCGTGCACACTGTGTACTTTGAGATGACTGTTATGTGTCTGGAACTTTTGCGTTGTATTCACTTTTGGAACAGCGCTTGTTTTGATGAGGCTGCAAGCCGTTTTCTTGATTCTTGGATGCAGCAAGCACATGCAGTTTTTTGTGTTCTTACAACATATGTGGAGCAGGTAAAGGAGGGAACGTCTGGTGATTGATAGTACACAGGCAAACACATTGCTGGATGCTCTTATTACGGCTGTTGATGCTCCAAAGACTAACAATACAGGCGAACTGTATTGCGGCTTGGATTTGGGTACTGCTTTTATTGTGCTTACCGTGGTAAACGATAAGGGCGAACCTGTAGCTTGCGCATATCAGTTTGCCAATGTTGTACGCGATGGTCTTGTAGTGGACTATGTGGGTGCATGTGATATTGCGGCAAGCTTGAAGAAGCAGGTAGAAAAAATCTTAGGTACAGAGCTTATTCATTGTGCTGTTGCCATTCCTCCAAAAACCGAACAGCTTGATGGCGGTGCCGTTAAAAATGTTGCCGAGAGCACGGGAATGAACGTCGTCGCTGTATTTGATGAGCCTACAGCTGCCAATCTTGTAATGAACACTCAAGAAGGTGCGGTGGTAGATATTGGTGGCGGTACTACTGGTATATCCATCTTTGAGCATGGCAAGGTTGTTACCTGTGAGGATGAATCTACGGGAGGCACGCATTTCTCGCTTGTGCTTGCGGGTGCTAAGGGCATGTCGTTCAATGAGGCAGAGCTATATAAAAGAGATGCTGCTCATCATGAGGAAATAGTGCCCATTGTTGCACCCACTATTGACAAGGTAAGTTCCATTATTCGTAGTGCTTGTCGCAATCGCCATGTCCCTGAGATCATTCTTGTGGGCGGTACGAGTGAGCTGAGCGGCATTGAGGATCGTATTGAGAAAGCTCTGAATATACCAGTATATAAGCCTAATCATCCCATGTTTGTGACGCCTCTAGGCATTGCTTTAGGTTGCCGTTTGCATATGCTCCAGGAGGCTCATCATGCTTGATATCAAGATAATCAAGGCTCCCTCTGCTGGAACTATGGCAATCGTTCGTCAAAGAAGTGGCGCACGCTGGAGTGAGGATTTTAAGCCTGCAGCCCTCGGTTTAATTCAGGGAAAGCTTATAGAAATGATAGTAGCGAGTGACATTGCCGAAAAAACAGCGGGCGTAGTAGTAACCGACATTCGTGGCTCTTGTCCTCAGAACATGGTGCTGCTTGCTATTGCTGGTAACACTGCAGAGGTTATGGCCTGCCTTACAAGCATCAAGAACGGTGGTGACGGTACTCATGATTGTGGGTAAGCTCATTGGTTCCATTTGGGCTACACGTAAGTATGACGAGCTTGATGGCATGAAACTTATGCGCGTGGAAATTCTGGATGAGGATAAAAAAGGACAATATCTGATCTGCGTAGACACTATGAGTGCTGGATGCGGCGATAGGGTCTTAGTAACTACTGGTAGTGCTGCTTATCACTTTATAAAAAATGAGTTTGGTAAAAACGCACCAGTAGATGCGGTTATTGTCGGCATTATTGACGAAGATGTGACTCTGTAGAAAGGAGAGTGAGATGAGGAAGCTGATATGTGCTCAGGATGTACTTGCTGCTTCTTACCGGCACGAAAACCTCGTGATAGATTCAAATACTATAGTCACACCTCAAGCTGCAGATGTTGCCAAAGAGTGTGGTGTAGCTCTCGTAAAAGCTAGCCAGAGTACTTGCGCAAATCATAAAGATCCGTGCGCTGTTGTATCTGATAAAAACAATGAAGCTGCAATTTCTGCCGAGGAAATAGAGCGCATCATAACAGCTGCTCTTGATCAAGGTATTTGGAATGAAGCGACCTTGCACCAACTGCTAGATAAGAAGCGTAAGACAGATTTAGATAGTCTGACTGTGGGAGTGTCAGGTCGTCATATTCATGTATCTCAAGAACACCTTGATATCTTGTTTGGTAAAGGTTATGAGTTGAGTGCCGTAAAAGAGCTCTCTCAGCCAGGACAATTTGCAGCTAAAGAATGCGTGACGCTCGTAGGCCCTAAAGGTGTTATTCAAAACGTTCGTGTTTTAGGACCAACTCGTAAGCAAACACAGGTTGAAGTGCTTGCAGGTGACACATTTAAGCTTGGCGTGCCACAGGTAATCCGCCTCTCTGGTCACCTTAAAGGTACTCCAGGCATTACGGTAGTTGGTCCTAAAGGAACAGTCATTCTTTCCGAAGGACTTATTGTTGCGGCGCGTCATATTCATATGTCGCCTGCCGAAGCATCTGAGCGCGGTTTACATGATGGTCAACTAGTTTCCATACGTTTTGATGGTGAACGTGCAGGACAACTTGACAACGTAGCTATACGTGTCACAGAGAATTCAGCATTGGATTGCCATATTGATACCGAAGAAGCAAATGCATTGCATATAGCTCATGGTTCTGTAGTGCAGATTATTAAGTAGGCAACAACGTACAAATAGGTACGCAAACAACAGGAGGATAAGATGTCCAACATTACACAGGCACTCGGCATGGTAGAGACTAAGGGTTTGGTTGGAGCTGTAGAAGCAGCAGATGCCATGGTTAAAGCTGCCAACGTTACCTTGGTAGGTAAGGAGCTTGTAGGCGGCGGT
>NZ_JAXEXL010000010.1:0-39146 GCF_034113385.1 Atopobium sp.
GCAACAGGTTGGCCTTTCTCGTCAAGCTCTACGCCCTGGAAGGTCATAGCATGGGTAAGGCATGTTTCATGTACGTCGAGCATGTCCGTGCGGTCCATACTCAAATCCATGCCAAAGAGACCATCTAAATCTACGCCGTCCATAGTCAAAATGCCTTTGAAGTCCTCAACGTGGCGAGGATATTCCTGCATAACATCGCATGCCATACTTACAGGCTCACCAGCCTTGAGCTGGGCAATGGCTGCTTGCTCTAATATGGATTGCTCAACATTAAGGAAGCGGTTGGGACGGCCACCCTCCACACTGTCAATAGCGCGAACGTGATAGGGGGTATTGAGCTTAGAATCGCTGGTAGGTATGCAAACAATCTCTGCGTACTCATAGGGATTGAAGGGCACATAGCGCTGCGCAAACTCTTGAGGAGTAATGTTAACGTCGCGAAGTAAGCGCTTTGTGTCCTTGTCATCTACATCCTCAGAAGCAGGAAGAATATCGCTAAGCTTTGTGGCATCTACCTTGCATTTTTTGCCTACACGTACTTCAAAATCAAAGTGGGTAGGAGGCTCACCTAAGCAAATGGAGAGCATCTTGTATACATCTACAAGCATCTCTTGCTTATGCTCTTGAAGTTGTTGGCGTGAAGCACCTGCAGCAAACTCTTTACGTAAGATGGAAGCGTCTTTGCGCAAAAGGCGTTCAAGCTGCGCATCCATTTGAGCAGAAGATTTGGTACATGCAGTTTCTGGCATGACATCTTTAGGAACAAGACCCCATTTGGCAATGAGGTTCATGGCAAAAATCCAGTAACCACCATCATCCATACCAGTGGACAAAACGCTCATAAGCTCACGGTCATCGCAGGGCTTATCGGCAAGACGAATGATGTTTTCCAACATGGCGTTGGCCTTCTCAAGCTTGTCATAAAACATGCCATAGGCCTGGGAAAACTCAAAGGTATCCACATCAAGAAGTTTCATGGTGGCTACACGAGCTACGTTATAAGCGCTAAACATCCAGCAGCGTCCGCTGTGGCGCTGGTTGGTAATGTTGGCAGTCTTGAGCTCTACGCTGTAGGTATCGTGATAGGTGCGCATGCGATTGTAGTCACGTGCAGCAGCCATGACATCCATGCTGGTAACTGCATTACGTGCCACACGGTTGGCGCGGTCTGTAGCAAAGGACGTGTTTTGAGAAGTGGCCCAATCTGGGGTAATAGTTGATAAGTTCATGTGTTTGTCTCCTTAGTGAGCGAGTGAGCCCATAGGGTCCCAAGGCGCAAGCTCTATGTCGTCGTGAGCATCGTACTGTGCGCGTTGCTCGTCTGTTAGATACTTCTTGTCTACTACAACTTGGTATACATACTCATCAAACCAAGCATCAGAGATGGTGTCAAAGCCGTCGCGACCATGGTCTTTGCCCCAGCTGTTTTCTACCTTCCACATGGTGGGTTTGCCATGAGCATCAAAGCGCACGCCTTCCAAAACCATGGCATGGGTCATAAGAGATTCGCCGTAGTCTAGGCGCTCTTCTCGATTAAGGGCTGCTTCAACGGCAAAGCCAAACAGGCCGTCTACGTCCAAAGCGGCGGTATCCATAATGCCTTCGTCTTGCAGATATGACTGCATAACATCGCAGCCAAACCATACAGGCACGTTGTCCTGCATTTGTGCTATGGCTACGCGCTTAAGCTGATCAATGGGAAGGTTGAGGTGACGGACTTGACCAAACTCAACTATGTTACCAAGGCGAGAAACAGTAAAGCTGCGGTTATAGGGCTTGTCTGTCGTTGCAGCAGAGATTAAAGAGACATAGTCATCCACCTTGATGCGAACGGCTTTCTCAAAGAACTCTTGTGGGGTAAATGTGCCAGAAAGCACGAGCTTATCGTCTTTATCACGTAAACGCACCTCAAAGTGTGCGGGAGGCTCGCCCAAAGCAATGACAAGCATGCGATAAATCTCGCTCATCATCTCCTTCTTCATGGCAGTTAAATCCTCTGAAGAGGCGCCTGCAGCGTTGGTTTCGCGCAAGCGTTTGGCGCAGCCGCGTAAATAACGAGTAAGGTATCTGTCTAAATCACGCGTGTTACACGAGTTAGCAGTTTCTGGCATGGCCTCTTTGGGGCATACGCCATACTTCTTGACGAGGCCCTTAAACATATCCCATTGGCCACCGTCACAAATTGGATCAAACAACAGATAGTTCATCAGACGTCCCTCAAGAGGCTCATCTGTGGTGTCTAGGATATTCTCTAAAAACCAGTTGCTTTTCTCGAGCTTATCCCAAAAGAGGGGGTAGGCCTGCGATAGCTCAAAAGTTTTAAGGTTATAGTTTTGCATAATCCGAATACGGAAGGTGTTGAGCGAGGCAAACATCCAACAGCGACCAGAGCGCTCTTGGTTAGTACGGTCTCCCTGCTTTACCTCTACATCAAAAGCTAAGGCATTATTGGCAATGGCTTCAGGCACGCGCGCAACAGCGCGAATACCTTGAGCAGTTGCGGCATTTTTGGCTACGCTATTGGCGCGCTCAGCAGCAAAGTCTTTACGGGCTGCAGCAATATCATCAAATGTAACCGACGTATCTTGGTTCATAATAACCTCCCTGCAAACGTGTTGTACCATATGAAGAATAGCATGTACTTGGTGCGTTCTATGCCCGTTACCACGCATTTGTTATACGCGGTATACTATGTACATACTATCTTCGTTTGTTGTTTGAGCTAAAGGTGCGGGTATGAGCCACCACATTTTGCCAACTGATGTGCCCGCCTATGCTTGGCGTGTGCTGTCCGTCTTGGAACAGGGCGGTTACGAGGCTTGGGTAGTTGGCGGCTGGGTGCGCGATGCTCTTTTGGGAATGCCCTCACATGATGTAGACGCCTGTACTAATGCGCCGTGGCAAGAGTCTGTGCGCCTGCTTAAAGCAGCACATATAGAGGTGCATTGCACGGGTGTCCAGCATGGTACGGTAACTGCTGTGGTGCAGGGTCATCCCGTAGAAGTAACTACCTATCGCGTAGAGTCTGGCTATTCTGATTTACGTCACCCCGATAGCGTGCAATTTGTAGACTCTATCCTCGATGATCTTGCCCGCAGAGACCTTACTATTAACGCCATGGCCTACCATCCGCAACGTGGGCTTCTTGACCCCTATGCTGGCAAGAAGGATCTTGAGGCTGGTTGTATTCGTGCTGTAGGAGATCCACGGCGCCGTTTTACTGAGGACGCTTTGCGTGTGTTGCGTGCTGTGCGTTTTGCCGCGCGCTTGGGCTTTGAGGTAGAGCCCACTACACAAGATGCACTGCAAGCATGTGCACCTGAGCTTGCTCATATTGCGCGCGAGCGAATTGGTCATGAGCTTGACGGTATTATCGCCACTGGACATCTTGCATGGGCTTTGCGTACTCAGCGCAGCGTGCTGTTGGCAGCTGTGCCAACGCTTGCCCCTATGGTGGGGTTTGAGCAAAACAGCCCATTTCATTGTTATGACGTCTATGAACACACCATACAGGTGGTTGCTGCCATGGAATGCTTTGCAGGCGGCATTGCTTCTAAACGGCTGCGTTGGGCATCCTTGTTGCATGATATTGGCAAGCCACATACGTTTACTATGGACGAGAAGGGCCAAGGTCACTTCTTTGGCCATCCTTCTGCTGGTGCTCAAATAGCTGAGTCATTGTTGCGTATGCTTGCGCTTCCTACCAGCTTGATTGCGCCGTGTGTAAACCTTGTACGCTTCCACGATAGGCCCGTTAAGGCTACACGCCATTCTGTGTTGCGTATGATGAGTGATTTGGATAGTCGTTGTCCTGGTCAAGCTGTTCCGCTGGCGTTTGAGCTGCTTATGCTTAAGCGTGCGGATGCCATGGGCAAGGCAGCTCCTTATCGCTCGTATGCGTTGGAAATCGATAAAATCGAGCGCGTATTGCGGGAGCTGGTGGGACAGCACGCGCCGTATCGCGTAAAGGATTTAGCGGTTAACGGCACCGATGTTGTAAAGCTGTTAGGAGGCCGTCCCGGACCATGGATTGGTACTATGTTGGAAAGTGTGTTGCGTGAGGTGGTACATGGCCGCCTAGACAACTCGCGAGAAGCCCAATTAGCTTGGATACAGGGAACAACTTCGGTATAACAGGTGCTTAGAGGGTAGAAAAGCAGATATTCAAGAAGTTGGTTTTATCGCTTGGCATGGAGCTTGTCATGGAATGTGACCTGCGGTCTTAATAATTTTTCCAAAACATGCCTACTTTTTTCAAATTAGGACTTGCACAAATGGTGTATATCCCGTAAAGTATGTTCTCGCGTCAAGGCGCGTAGGACGTATCCCTTGGGACGTCGTCTAATGGTAGGACAACGGATTCTGGTTCCGTCAGTGGGGGTTCGACTCCCTCCGTCCCAGCCAAGAGTCCTACCTCACAGTTTGGCCCGTTCGTCTAGCGGTTCAGGACGCCGCCCTCTCAAGGCGGAGATCACCGGTTCGAATCCGGTACGGGCTACCACATGTTCTAGGGTCGGTTATCCGGCCCTTTTTTCATATCCACGCACCACGTAAGCACGCATAACCCGAGCAACGCAAGCAACCTGAGCACCACTAGCACTGGCAGTGTTCTTGCGTACTTATAATGGGTTTGTTTGCTATGGGGTGGGCGAGAAGTACGTGCTCTAGTATCATTTGCATATTACAACTTAAATGAAGCACTTACTTGTACCAACTGGAGATTCATGTCCAACAAGGTTACCAATACTTCTGAGCCTCAGAAGCACAACATACAGTTCGGATCAAAACCAAAGACGCGTGTTACGTCTAAAGACGAAGAGACTTCCAGTGCACGCAAAGGCGCTCGTTTTTTGGCGTTGGTTGTGGCTGCATATCTTGTTTTTCTTATTGCAACAGGCCAAATGGCAACGTTTATTGATGCCCTTACACACGTAAATCGTGCTTGGATTTTTGGCGCTGTTATATGCTTTGTGCTGTACTTTGTGTTTGGTGTTATTGCTTATGCAATTGCCGTATGGCTCGATCCCAATTCTCCTGTTGGTATTCGTGACCTTATGAGTGTAGAGGCATCAGGTATTTTCTTTGGCAACCTTACCCCCATGATGGCAGGTGCGGTTCCCTCCCAGATTGTGCGCCTCACACGCACAGGATTGGATGCAGGCGAGGCGTCAGCTACGCAGTTTACGCGCTTTATTATGTTTCAATTTGGCGTAGTGTTATTTGCAGCCTTGGCTTTGTTGGGTAAGTTTGAGTTCTTCCTGCATACCTATGGTGACATTGTTATTCTGAACCTGTTTGTGTTTGGCATGCATGCCGTAGAACTTATTGTGCTGTTTGTTGTATGTCTCTGCCCAGGTTTTGTAAAGCGCTTTGGTAATGGCTTTTTACGTTGGATTCGTAAGCACAATCTGGTTAAAGATAGTTCAAAATTCGATGACCTTATCAATCGTCAAGTGGATGAATTTGCAGATGCCTTTAAGCGTGCCGCTGTTCATATTCCCAGCATGGCGTTGACCTTATTAGTTACCATGTTGCAGCTTGCTGCGTTTTACACGATTCCCTGGTTTGTTTTACATGCCTTTGGTCAAACGGCAGATTTTTGGGCTTGTCTTGCTGCAGGTTCCATGGTGCAAATGGTTGCAACTGCAGTGCCTCTGCCTGGTGGAACAGGCGGTGTAGAATCTGGCTTTGCGCTGTTTTATGGACCGTTGTTTGGCAGCTCTGCTACGGCTGGTTATTTGGTTTGGCGAATTGTTACCTTCTTCGCACCCACCATTTTATCTGCTCCTTTGTTGGGTTTGCGCTCCAATAATCCCGTGTCTATTCGGCATCGTTGGGACCGTATGATGGGTAAGCACTCAGGCGTTGAATCTGGTAACAAGCGCAATTATGGTGGCGTTGGCATGAGTGGTGCTACAGCAGCTAAGTTAGCTGCAAAGGCTCATACCAAGTTTTTCTCTTCTGCTCATAAGGACGAGAAGACCCAGCAGTCTCAAACAAACACACAGGCTACAGAGCACAAGAAATCTTAATTGCAGCCACTGCAGGCAAGACAGGATGGAGCTTGTGCAAGTCCTCCCAGGGCGGTTTCTCGTAAACTTGCAGGAATTGCCTTACCAACGGAATACATAACGCTTACTGCCTCATCAAAGGGGATGGGGCATCCTACGTTGGAAAGAGCAAGCTGTGCTGCACTAAACGCATCAGAAACGCCAATGGCGTTGCGGTCCTGACAGGGAAACTCTACTAAGCCACGTACGGGGTCACATACCAAGCCAAGGAGATTAGCAATGGCAATGGAAGCTGCTTCCAGGGCTTGTTTGGGAGTTCCACCATGTAATTCCACAAGGGCTGCTGCTGCCATAGCTGCTGCAGCACCAACTTCTGCTTGGCAACCGCCTTCTGCACCGGCAACCGTTGCATTGCGAGAAATAATGGCACCAATAGCCGCAGAGTTCCATAGAGCAGCAAGAAGCTCAGCTTGACTGGCGTTTTTTGCTTCTGCACTGGCTAACACCGCCCCAGGAACAACACCTGCGGATCCTGCGGTGGGGGCAGCAACAATAACACCCATGGCAGCAGAGCGCTCAAGTACAGCCATAGCGCGGGCAACGGCATTGCTGAGCGTGTTTCCCAATAATACAGAAGCATAGGCAGAACTGTGATTAGCTACAGCTTTTGCTTGGCCATTAAGAAAACCACCAAGAGAAAGTTGGGGTTGTGTTAGCGGCTGAGTGCTTTCTTCTTCCATGACGGCTGCTACATGAGCCATACGCTTATATTGAGTGGCAAGGTCTGTGCGTTCCAGCTCTGCTTCACGCAAAGCCATAACTTCTCCGATGCTCTTGTTGGTTTTCTCGCAAAGAGTAAGGAGTTCTGCACCGTTATCAAAGCCATAGCTAAGCTGTGCATCAGGAGCAACTTCACTGGTGCCAGGTACTTTTACCAGGGCAGCTTCTACAACGTTGTTCATGGAACGGATAGAGTTAAGAGAGGACTCAGGTAGTACCTCGTCCGTCTCTATAATCGTATAGGCGCGCCCGCCCTTAGCGGTGCGGTAGGTGCGGATGGTAGCGATATTAGCTTTACTATCTGCAAAGAAACCAGTAAGCGATGCTAAGACACCCGGGCGATCCCAGTGGCCAACAAACAGGGTGGGATAGTCGCCCGTCAGATCAACCTCAACACCGTTGATGGAACTCAGACGCACCCGTCCGCCACCAAGAGACTCCCCACGCACCTCCAAAGAACTACCGTCAGTACCGGTCATGCAAATATCTACGGTATTGGGGTGTAAACCAGGGTCATCTCCGGCTTCTATAAACTTAAGCTGTATATGTGCATCCTTTGCAAGTGCAAAGGAATTGCGCATACGGGTGTCATCTGGCATAAGGCCTAAAATACCAGCAACTAAGGCACGGTCAGAGCCGTGGCCTTGATAGGTATGAGAAAACGAATTATGCAAAACAAAATGCACGCTTGCAAGTGGTGTTGTCATGAGCGAGCGAGCAACCAAAGACAAACGAGCGGCGCCAGCTGTATGAGAGCTGGAGGGGCCAACCATAATAGGGCCAAGAATCTCGAATGCCGATGTTGTCATCATGTGATTTATCCTCACTATGTCTTAGGCCTGAGCAAGCTTATAGGATTGCTCGAGGCGCGTTAGTGCTAAGTCACGGCCAAGTAACTGCAAAGATTCTCCCATGGGAGGCGATACTTGGTTTCCACACTCTGCTACACGGACTGCAGCGTAAAACTTGCGTTTATTTGCCTCAAGTTGCTCGGGGAGCGGAGCTAAAGCTTCGTCCAAGGTGGCAGCAGTCCATTCATGAGCATCTATCGCTGCAAGGGCGTTATAGGCAGCTTGTAAATAAGTAAGCGTGCCTTCTTTAGCGAGGTTCTTTGCCACGCTTTTCTCGTCATATGAGAGGTTAGTACCCTCGTATAAAAAGCGGGACTTCTCTACGACTTCGGGAGCAAGCTTGGTGCGTGGCTTAAGGATAGAAGCTAAAAGCTCATACCAAGCCTGAGGATGGGCAAGCTCATCTTCTTTTTCTAGACCAGCAGCTATAAGCTGAGGGATAAGCACCTCACGGGCAAAATCTGCATCCGTTTTTGCGGCAAGATACTCGCCGTTTATCCAATCCAGCTTAGCCTGATCAAAGGTGGCAGGGTTTTTGGACACATGGTCTAAAGAGAACTGCTCAGCAAGCACCTTACGAGGGATGATAGTTGTTTGACCATCGAGAGCCCAACCTAATAAAGCAAGGTAGTTTACAAAAGCGTCAGAGTCATAGCCACCATCGCGGTATTCCTCCACACTGGTTGCACCGTGGCGCTTAGAAAGTTTTTTGCCATCAGCACCCAAAATCATAGAGATGTGCGCAAAGGTAGGAATGGGCGCACCAAGTGCCTCATATACCATAACTTGGCGGGGAGTGTTGGATAGGTGGTCATCGCCACGGATGATGTGCGTAATGCGCATGTCTGCATCGTCTACTACGGTGGCAAAATTGTAAGTGGGGGTGCCATCGGAGCGGAAGAGGATAAAGTCATCCAATTCCTTGGCGTTAAAGGTAACGTCACCGTGGACAGCGTCGTGGATTACAACATCGCCACGCTCCTCAGGTACCTTAATGCGGATGGTATAGGGCTCGCCAGCTTCTACACGCTTACGCGCTTGTGCTGGGTCAAGGTGGCGGCAGGTGCGTTGGTAGCCTTGGAAGGAATCGTGGCGCTGTTGAGCAGCCTTGCGATCTTCCTCGAGTTTTTGAGGAGTGCAGAAGCAGTAGTATGCCTTACCTTCGTCTACCAGGCGTTGTGCAGCGTCGCGATATATATCTAGGCGCTCGGTTTGCCAATAAGGGCCATAGTCTCCGCCTACTTCGGGGCCTTCATCCCAGTCTAAGCCAAGCCAGCGCATGGCACGTAAAATAATCTGGGTATTCTCGTCCGTGGAACGAGTTGGGTCTGTGTCATCAATACGCAAGATAAAGGTTCCACCATGTGCGCGGGCAAAAGCCCAGTTGTAAATGGCTGTACGAGCGCCACCAATGTGAAGCTTGCCAGTGGGCGAGGGGGCAAAGCGAACGCGGACTGGTGTAGTGTTGGACATGCGTAACTCCTCTAATGATAAAAGCGGCCGCTGGAAGGTGCAGGTCTCATCTCCAGCGGCAGTTGTACTGTGTATTGTACAAACCTAATCGGCTTATTATAACGCGCCGTCCTTATGATGTGTGGCGCAGGCACAGCAAGGCGGATGGGCGGCATGTGCTTTACATGACCTTGGTTTGCTCCAGCTTTTGTTCCATCCATGTTGTGAGGTGCAGGACTGGTCTGCGCAAAAACATGCCGAGCATAAATGACGGAATAAGAAATGCTGCGAGTTTGCCAAAACTTATCCAATAATCATTGCCATAGATGCCAGCAATAGCGGCGCGAAACGCATTTTCTGCGTGGACAAAGGGCAGATACGGATAAAGCATTTGGAATGGGCTAGGGAGCATCTCTTTAGGAAATGAGCCACCCGAGCCTGCTACCTGCAATACCATGAAGACAACGGCAATGGCTTTACCTACGTCTCCAAAAGCAGCGGTCAAGGCATATATGATGTTGACAAACACAAAGGACGCAAGCCATCCTACCAGTATAAACAGTATGGGATGTACGCATTGGATGCCCAAGAAATACAAATTACCAAGCACAATAATGGTGGACTGCAACAGGCCAATCACCACAAAGTACACCAAGCGTCCTATATAGGCCTGCGTAGGTGTAAGCTGCAAGGTTTCAGTGAGCTCTTCATCGGGGCGCGCTTGAGCAATGGCGCACAAAATAATGCCGCCAATCCAAATGGCAAGCGTGGTATAAAACGGTGCCATACCCGAGCCATTGTTAGCTACCGAGAAAATCGGCGTGCGATCAATCAAGACAGGTGATGCAATAAAGTCTGCCAGCTTTGTGGGGTCAGAACCAAGAATGGTATGTACGCGGTCCATGTCAGAAGAAGCCAGCGCATCAGATAGCTGTTTATGCAAGTCAGATAGCCTATCTGCTGCAGCGCTCAGTTTGGTGGCAGCATCCTGCAAATCCTGAGCAGCGCTATCAAGATTGTTGGATGCAGTGCTGGTAGCAGCCTTAACGGATTTTTGTGTAGCACTCAAACTGTCAGATAAACCCTTGCTTGTTTGTGAGGCCTTATCAATGGCACCAGATAAATCTGTTAACGAGTTGTGTACATCGCCCTGTACCTCGCCAGAAAGAGAACTCAGTTCTTGTTTTGAACTACTAATCAAGGCTTTGAGCTCTTGCTTTGCCGTATCTGCATTAGTAATGCTTGTGTTTACATCAGATGCGGTTTTGTCTAAAGCAGCAGAAAGCTCCTGCATCTGCTTGATAGCATTGGTTGTGCGTGCATGCATGCCACGCAAATGAGTGCGAATATCTTGTACTGATGCCTTAACCAGGCTGGTATCGGGCAGGCTCTCTGCAATGATTTGCAGCTGTTGCTCTTGAGAAGCAATCGTATCGGCCAGTGTTTGTAGAGGAGGTATGCGGGCATCTACCGTAGTCTTTGCTTGCGTAAGCGCAGCGGCTAAGTCTTTAGATTGACTATTGGCAGTGGAATAGGCGTCATCAAGCGCGGCTGAGACACTATCCAAGCTGGCATTACTCTGCTCAACTACGCCTTGTAAAGCATCTTGTGCTCCATCAAGTGAAGAGCTTACTTTAGTAATTCCTTGGGAGGTGCTACTTAGTGCATTACTTGCATCCAGTGTGGCACTCAAAGAATTGCCAGAGCCACTCACAGACTCTGTCATAACAGCGCGTAACGAAGCAATTACCTGAGCATAGGCATCCGTGTCTGTGGCAAGATTGCGCAGCGTGCGCTCGCTACTATCCAGTGCGTTGTCTAAGCGCTTGGCAAACTGTGCCACGTCATCATCATCCAGTGCATTATCTAATTCTTTGAGCGCTGCAGCACCAACGGTGGTAATGGATTGTGCAAATGAGTCATCAATGTCTTGCTGTACTGCGGTGCTGGCCTTATCAGTTACTAAAGAGCCGATGGCACTGCGTTTTTGATTTTGATAAAATTCTACTTCGGGCTTCTCGGCATCTGTTGTAAGTGAGGTAAGCATGCGAGTAGAGAAGTTCTGAGGGATAACAAGCGCTGCATAATAGCGACCTTCAGTCACACCAGCCTTGGCATCATCTGTGGAGGTAATCACATAGTCAATAGATTTTGACTTACGCAAATCAGCAATGACATTGTCA
Organism: Atopobium sp.; assembly: GCF_034113385.1. Classification (NCBI taxonomy): domain Bacteria; kingdom Bacillati; phylum Actinomycetota; class Coriobacteriia; order Coriobacteriales; family Atopobiaceae; genus Atopobium; species Atopobium sp. Next base: position 11,278 of record NZ_JAXEXL010000010.1, read on the forward strand.
CCAAGATTAAGCTTTACAGGCACTAGATTTGATTGATAGCCGGCGTCATCAGAAGCTACCGCTACCGTAAGGTTTTTAGTATGAGCATACGGATCCCAGCTGGCTGCAATGTTAAACCAGGCATAAAACGAAGGAACTACAATCAGGCCCACACTTACTATGAGCACAATAACGTTAGTTTGTACCATGCGGGCATCGTGTGCAATAAGTGCTCGGAGCTTGTTCATGAGTCGCTCCTCATCTCTGTGTCTAACAGGTCGTACAGCTCATCATTGGATTTATTGAGTAGGGATTGTCCCAGTTCAATGCGTGAGTGTAAAAACTCAACTACTAGCAAGTAGCCAAGTGTTACTAACAGCGAAATAATCCAACATACCAACGCCAGCATCTTAAAGGGCAGCACAAACAACCCTGCTAACAGCACAAGGGGGACAACAAGAAGGGCAATCACGCCACGATGAATCTTGTGGGGATAGCTGGCCTCAAAGTCCTGTGCACGACGCAGCATAAACTCTTGGTAGCTGCCTGGCTCACGGATGGCAAGCAACAGCGTGCGAATGCGGTAATGACGTGAGGGCGTGCTGGTATGTTCGGTATACATCATGTGGGATTCGCGCAGCTTTTGGTCGAAGAGTGCGTTGATAGTAAGGAGCCAACGGCGCAGTCCCACACCCACTATAAGGGCAGGAATCAAAAACGATACCAATACCAGCAAGTACAAGGCATAGTCGTTTCCATTGCAGCCTGCAATGGCTTCTCGCATGGCATTAATGCCATAGGTAAACGGCAAGAATGGATTAAGAAAACGGAAGAAATGAGGCATCATTTCTATGGGATAAAGACCGTTTGAGCCAGGAATCTGTAAAACTACCAGCAAAACGCAGAGCGCCTTACCGATATGTTTAAATGCTATAGACAGCGCATAAATAAAGCCTACATATACAAAGGATTGCACTAATCCAGCAAAGATAAAGAGCGCAGGGTTAAGACATTGAATACCCAGCAGCAGATCACCGACACAACAAATCAATGCCTGTAAAAGACCTAAAACACCCAGCAACAGCCAACGACCAAAGTATGCTTGCGTATAGGTGAGGTCTTCTACACCCTCTGAGTCTACCTCAAGCTTATAAATGGCAACCAATACAAAGCCGCCAACCCAAATAGCGAGGTTGGTATAAAACGGCGCCACGCCTGAACCATAATTAGCAACAGCAAAAATAGGCTTACTAACCATTTGAACAGGTGATCCTACAAACTCACCAAAGCGTTTTGTATCCAAGCTAAGGATGTCAGATACACCCTCAAGGTTTTTGACGCCTTGAATGGTAGCAAGGTCGGTTGCAAGATTGCTTGTTTGCTCACTTGCATCTGCCAAGGCATGCTTGGTGCGCTCCAATGCTTTAGAGCTCTGGTCAAGAACCCCATCAAGCTGAGAAAGACTTCCCTGTGCCTGTTTGAGGATGGTGGGTAATTGCTGTACCGTACCAGCAACATCGCCCGAGGCAGATGCAAAAGAATCAAGCGCGCTGGATAGCTGTGGATAGCTGGTACCCATAAGCTCTTGATTAAGCTTGTTGGTTGCATCTGCACCGCTTTGAATAGCACTGTTAAGTGTAGAAGATACATTGGCTATATTTTCATTGCCTTGTCGCAAACTATCGGAGTGTGCTTGCAGCGTAGTAAGGCGTCCACTTTGAGAGGTATACAAGTTTTGCAGGGCACTAATCTGAGCATCGAGGGAGGCAAGCACCTGTGTTTGAGCTTGTTGGCTTGCGGGAAGCACAAGGGTAAGGTTGGCAATGGCATCACGTGCAGCTTGTAGCTCTTGTTGCATGCTTACCACGTTTTGGTTAGCGGCGCGCAATTGAGCTAAGGCGTTATCCACTTTGCCTTGTGCCCAACCTACATCTCCAGAAAGTTGACCAATGTTGTAGTTTGCTTTGCTAGAAATGCCAGCAATAGTGCTGCTAGAAGTGGTAAGAGCACCAGAGAGTTGCGTCATAAGGCTCTGTGACGTTTGACGGGTTGCAGCAAGTTTTCCAGAAGCGGTATCTAATGCGCTGCTCAAATCTTGGGTAGCTCCTTCAAGCTCACCAAGTGTTTTTTGAGCGTCAGCAAGTGCAGTGCGACTCTGTTGTATGGTGTCCTGTGCTGCAGTGGTTTTAGTGGCCAGGTCATCTAAGGTTGAGCTAAGCTCTCGCAAATCATCCACTACGCTTTGTTGAGCACGGTCTAGACCATCAAGACCAGATTGCATCTTTGTTTTGAGTTTCTCGGCAACCGTTGTGCTTGCAAGGGTTACAAATTTGCGTGTTATCTGGGTTTCAAGCGTTGTTGCACCTGTGTCAGTTACTTTGGGGGATACTGCATTGACCTTCTCGTTAACCATATACGTAATGTGCGCAGGGTTGGTATCCCCATCTAAGACGTCACCTAAAGAGGCAGTAAAATCTTTGGGGATGATAAAAGCGGCGTAATACTCACCAGATTTTACGCCCGTATTAGCTTGCTGCTCTGTTACAAACGTCCATTTAAGCTGGTCATTTTGCTTGAGCTCGTCTTCAATGAGCTTGCCTGCATTGGTGTAACCCAGATTTTCTATAGTGGCACCTTTATCTTGGTTAACTATAGCTATAGGAAGGTTGCTTGTGTTTTTGTAAGGGTCCCAGTTGGCCTCAATGTTAAACCATGCATACAAAGAGGGCAGAATTAACACACCAATTGTGACTACTAAAGCTACAGGATTATGTACAATTCTGCGTATATCGCGGCAAAATACAGTCAGACTGTTTTTACTCATTTTGTAGACTTCTTACTATTGGAGTTTTATTGCGGGTAAAACACTAGCACTGTCGTATTTTTTGATACGGCGTTAATTTTGTAAGGTGCAGGTTTTTTGAAGTTCTGGAGAGCAACATGTCAGAAGCTACACAACAAAAGACAGCTAAAAGTGCACGTACTCGTAAGAGGATTCTTGCTGCAGCAGCAGAAATCATTTCCGAGCGTGGACGTGTTGAGTTTCAGATGACGGAAGTGGCGCAACGCTGCAACATTACTAAAGGTGCTTTGTATTACTACTTTGCAGACCATGACATGATTGTGGATGAAGTCCTCGATGATGCATTTGCGGGCTTTTTGGAATTGCTTGATCAAGCCACTAAGACGGGTGATGGCTCATTTGAGTCTTTACGCAATCTGTGCCTTGTTTTTTGTGAGCATCTGTATGAAAGTCCTACCACGGCAATCGCACTAGCAGATGATATTGAAGAGTCTGATGCATTGATGCGCGACCCCAACTCTCGCTTTGCTCTGGCATCCAAGATAATTCAAGACACGCTCGAGAAAGGCAAAGAGGTTGGCGGCGTGCGTCAAGATCTTGATAGTCAACTTACGGCAGACTGCCTGGTGGGAGCTTTTTTCTTTACTGCGCGCAGCATGGCAGAGCATAGTGACGACGTTAATGCGTCAGAATTTGCGCGCAGAGTTGTCAATGTGGTAACACACGGTATTACTGAGCCAGAAAAAAAGTAACCTGGCTATAATCTAGGACGTATTGCCCTTAAGCAGTGGTTGTATTGGCATGGCATTCCAATACACAACTTCCAATACATCCGTGCAAAGGAGTGTTTGTATGGCTGGAAAGAACTATTTATTTACGTCGGAAAGCGTGACTGAGGGTCATCCCGACAAAATGTGTGATCAGATTTCTGATGCAATTGTTGACGCTATTCTCGCTAAGGAGATTCAGCTTGAGGCTGAGGGTTATATAGACTCTGATGGCGTCCCTGCACGAGTAGAAAATGTACGCTGCGCTGTGGAAACCTTTACCACTACCGGCACGATTGTTGTGATGGGCGAAGTGCGCACACAGGGATATGTTGACATTCCCACCGTGGTTCGTAATACGGTTCGTGAGATTGGCTATGACCGCGCAAAATATGGTTTTGATTACGAGACCTGCGGTGTTCTTAATCTTATTCACGATCAAAGCCCTGACATTGCTCGAGGTGTAGACGGCACGCATGCGGCTAAGGACTGCGATCCTTTAGATAGGATTGGTGCAGGCGATCAAGGCATGATGTTTGGATATGCTTCAGACGAGACTGAGGCACTTATGCCTATGCCAGCATATCTGGCTCAACGTATGGCTGCACAGCTTGCTGCTGTGCGTAAGCAGGGTGTGGTGGATTACTTGCGTCCCGATGGCAAGACTCAGGTAACCGTACGCTATGAGGACGATACACCCATCGAGGTGACAGCCATTGTTGTTTCTACTCAGCATGATGCTGCAATTGAAGACATGAACATCATCCGTACGGATATGATTGAGCATGTTATTGCCCCTGTTTTAGATGAAGTGGGTATCAGCTGGAGCAATGCTCAAATCTACGTTAATCCTACCGGTCGTTTTGTGGTTGGTGGCCCTATGGGTGACACGGGTCTGACTGGTCGCAAGATTATTGTTGATACCTATGGTGGCATGGGTCGTCATGGAGGCGGCGCATTTTCTGGCAAGGATTGTACTAAGGTTGATCGTTCAGCCGCCTATGCTGCTCGCTGGGTAGCAAAAAACGTAGTGGCAGCTGGTCTGGCGCATCGCTGCGAGATTCAACTGGCTTATGCCATTGGCGTTTCTCGGCCTCTGTCCATTATGGTAGACACGTTTGGCACGGGTATTGTGGACGATGCTCAAATAGAGCATGCTGTCGAGAAGGTCTTTGACTTGCGCCCAGGCGCTCTTATACGTGACTTAGATTTGTTCCGTCCTATCTTTAAGAAAACGGCTGCATATGGTCACTTTGGCCGTACGGATGCAGACTTTACGTGGGAACAAACCAATCGTACTCAAGAATTACGTGATGCCTTAAAGCAATAAAAGATTTAAAATTACCTGATGCCTCTTACAGAGAGCTTACACATAAACCTGATACTATCAGGTTAGTATCAGGTTTATGTGTAAGTCGAATAAACCCTTTGACACGAAGATATATGTCAAAGGTAGAGGTATTCATGGGTTCAAAAAAATATGTGGTAACAGGTTGTATAGTTCTCGCAGTAACACTGGGCATTGCTTACCAAGCTCCGTTGCAAGCATTTGCTCAGGATACTACCAATACCATCTCAGATGAACAGTCTGTATCTACATCCATCACTACGTCTTCTACAGACGCTTATCTTGTGAATACATCAACTCAGGAAGTCACTGATGCTTCGGTTGCTCAAGCCGCCCCTCAGTTAGAGCAAATACATGCTTATGGCTGGGAAAAAGATGAAGAGGGAGCTTGGCGCTTTTACACAAAAGAGGGAAAAGCGGTATCTGGTTGGTTAAAAAGTCCTTTCAGTGGGATTTGGTACTACTTGGATCCAACACATGACAACACGATGATAGTTGGTCCCTTCAAAGATGGGACAGGCATGAGTTATGTTGCCGATATCCCATGTTTGCATCGGGAATTGTTACCACTGCGGCACAGCAAGAATATTATTTTCATTCAACAGGTGCGCTAGCATGTGATTGTTGGATTACCACACAAGATGGCATTAATAGATACGCTAACGCTTCAGGAGTACTTGCTCCACAACGTGCCATTCATGACGATAACAGCTGGCACTATCTGCTCGATAGTGAAGGAAATCACCTCGTCGGTTGGCAAGAGCTTGGAGCGAATCGAGTCTATTGTGATCCTAATAACAATGGTCGTATTGCTCAGGGCTGGGTTCAAGCAGCTGATGGTTGGCATCTTTTTTCTTCAAAGGGAGAGCCGCTTACTGGTTGGCAAAAACAGGGAAACAAATGGTATTACCTTAATAATGATGGTGTTAGGCAAGTAGGTTGGCTTAAACATGGCAGTGCTTGGTATTGGCTTGATCAAACTACTGGTGCTATGGCAACAGGTTGGTTGAGGGAGTCTGGTCATTGGTATTGGCTTCAGAATTCTGGCGCCATGGCAACAGGCTGGCATGTTATTAACGGCTATTGGAGAAACTTTACCTATTCTGGCATTTGTACCAATGCAAACTATCAAAATCCCTCGTATTATTATCCAATCAATGGTGAAGCAGTAAAACCAAAGTCAAACATCTGGCCATTTTCATACGTTGCTCCACTTGGAATTGGTTACGAGGCCACAAGAAATGAATGTGTCGAAGCTTTTATTACGACGGCATACCTGTACCTCGGAACACCTTATGTTTGGGACTATGCCTGTGCTCCCGGTGTTGGTGTTGATTGTGCGGGCCTTGTTTTACAGTGCATGTATTCTGTAGGTATGAACCCCACTGGCCATTCACCTTATGACCACTATTACACGTTTAATCACGATCATTATGCAAATGATATGAGAGCAGACCCTCAGATTCTCAAGGTGTCTAAAACAGACATGCGTCGTGGTGACCTTCTTTTCTGGCCAGGGCATGTGGCAATTTATATTGGAAATGGAGAAGTGATTGAGGCAGCCTCTGGACAGGTAAGAAAAGGTGCTCCTTGTCTTTCTATGAACAGTGTGACGGCAGTTGGCAGAATCTTTGTGTAAAAGTCCGCATGCATACCCTACATTCCTAACATGTAGTAGTACATATCGTTAATAAGCGAGTCTACTGTTATCTCGGAAGAATTGGATGCTATAACGCGTTTAGCTGTAGGAACATCATCCGTAATGATGTTGTCAACACCGTTTTCGAGCACGCGTTCCATATTAGCCGGTCTGTTAATAGTCCATGCTAATACTTGCTTGCCGTTCTCGTGAGCATACCTTACAAACCGCTCTGTACAGCTATTCTCTTCTACTGAGTAAATATTGGCTGCATCGAGCTCATCAATCTTTCCGTATACCAAACTCATAACATAGACGCGAGACATGTCGGGCGCTACTCGTGCAATATTTTTTACGCAGTCATAGTTTTGCGAGGTAACAATGACGTTTTTTGTCATGCCTGCATCGCGAATCTCCTGAGCTGTTTGAGCTTCAAGGTTGAAGTAATGCTTATTGGGTTTAAGCTCAACGTTCAGGCGCATATTATTGGTTTTTGCCCAGGCAAGCACCTGTTTAAGCGTGGGATACCGCTCGCCTTTATACTGCTTATTAAGAAGGCCACTGGCATCGAGCTTGGCAATCTCTGAGTAGTCCATCTCCCAGGCGTTTTTATTAACACCAGAAATGCGGATGAAGTTAGAGTCGTGAGCAATAAAGAGTACGCCATCCTTACTTTGCTGAACATCAAGCTCCACCCAGTCTGCCCCCTGAAGCTTAGCGCCACGAAAGGCCGCCATGGTGTTTTCTGGATAGTGTTTGCTCGCTCCACGATGAGCAGTAACCTCAACCTGAGGAGCAGGGGTATCAATCTTTTCATTTTTATTAGTGATGGAGTATTGTGCATATGAAGTAGCGCTTACGCATAGTACTACATAGCTTGCTGCAGCAATACCAATAATCCAACGGTTAGTGGGGGAAGTGGGGCGGCTTATCCATTTGGGAGGTTCAGGATTAGGAATTTCTTCCTCAAGTGTGGTCAGGCGATTCCAATACCGCGCACATACAATTGCGTAACTGGTAGCAGAACCCAAAATAAAGGTTAAAAGCATAATAGCAACGGCAGTGGCTGCAACAATACCTATGACAATAGACTTAATAAACGTGCTTGCACTACTTAAAAATACCAGCATAGCAATGATGCTTGGGATAATCACAATAACAATGAGCACGCCATCAAAGAGAAGCTTAAGACCCACAATGGAGACAAGGTCACCCCAGAAATGTTTTCTCGTTAAACTAACTGAGCGTTTTACAGATTTAACAAAGGATTTGCCTTCCAGCAAAAAGCTGGGGAAGGTATAAATCAAGCGGATAAACATGTAGCCCAAAACCAGACCAACGAGGGCATAAAGGGCGGTATACGCCTGATTTTCCAGAATGTAGTCCATGATAAACTCTGGAATGGGGATTGAATTAATAATGTTAGAAGTAATGCCCAAGTTTAGCAGGGGCACCAACAGCAAAGCATAGAGTGGCAGCAGGATATTACGGGGATAAAATGTGCGTGCCGCTTGCTTTAAACCAAAGCTCAAGGCCTCGCGCATAGTGATATCTTTATCTTCTCTTGACTGGTCAAAAATGAGCAATACAGCCGAGACATCAAAGATAGAGATGGCAGAAAGCACCAGTAACAGCAGCATAATAGCTACTATTACACCTGGATGCGATAAAAATATGGGCAAACTTTCTAAGGTAATAAAAGAATAGCCATAAAAGGCCATAAGGTTGTCTATAAAAAATTGAACAACAGGTACAAGTGCAAGCGTAGTGAGCAGCCTGAGCAGTGCTTCAAAACCAAGGAGTGTCCAAAAGTTGCGTGCCAGCAAACGAATAACGGAGCGAATTGTTTTCATTACAAGCCTTCTAACAAAAATATATTTTGTATAGTGTAGCAGCAGCGACATGTAACTTTGTCAAACTTAGCAACTATTACGAATTTGTAAGTAGAATAGAGGCTGTCATTGTAAGGTCATCGTACGCATAAAGGTAGGGCAAGGAGGGAAAATGTATGCATCTGTGGTGTTGGATATTCCAACACGCTCCATTAGTACTGCATTTGATTACCTTATTCCCTCTGATTTAGAAGCTACCTGCAAGATAGGCACAACGGTACTGGTCTCGTTTTCTGGTAGAGCAGCTGTTGGCTATGTTATTGCAGTGGTAGACCATGCGCCCGTCGGTGTAGCAGCAAGCAAAATCAAACCCATCGAGCGCGTTTTGGCGGCGCCTGCCTTTGACAAAACATCCGTTGAGCTTGCCTGGTGGATGTGCGAGGAATATGCAGCGCCTTTGTCTGACTGCCTTCGTTTATGCATTGCACCTGGTCAATCCATGCGTGTCCGCCGAGAAAATACATCGAGTCCGTGGGAATTAGTTTGTGAGGCAACGGGTGCAGTGGACGACCGTTGGGTTGAGCTTGCGCCCGCTGCTCAAGAGTTTGTTCCGCGCAAAAATGCTGCACGTCAGCGTACTGTATTGGGTGCACTTACCTCAGGCTCATTGCGCATGTCTGAACTAAACGCCACCATTGTGGGGGCTTCCTCTGCGGTACGTGCCTTAGAGGCCAAGGGCGTGGTGCAAATCTATACAAAACGTCGTGTGCGCGGGTACGATACTACAACGCTTTCCACTGCGCATGCTGCGCGCCCAAAGCAACTTACGCAAGGCCAACAAGACGCACTTGCAGCTATTAGTACTGCTTGTGAGGCTGGTTGTGGAGATGTTGTAGTGCTTGATGGCGTTACGGGTTCTGGCAAGACCGAGGTATATCTTGCTGCAATTGAAAACGTGCGCAAACAAGGGAGAGGTGCTTTGGTGCTTGTGCCAGAGATTTCTCTTACTGCTCAGACGGTTGGCCGCTTTCGTTCTCGTTTTGGGGATGACGTGGCTGTGCTACACTCTCGTCTTTCTGCTGGTGAACGCTATGATCAGTGGGATATGGTGCGTCAAGGTCATGCTCATGTAGTTGTGGGAGCACGCTCTGCCTTGTTTGCCCCTTTAAGTGACGTGGGTCTTATCATTATTGACGAGGAGCATGAGAGTTCCTATAAGCAGGATTCCAGTCCGCGCTACCATGCGCGTGAGGTGGCTGTACGCCTGGCTAAGTTGCGGTCAGGCGCATTGGTTTTGGGGAGTGCAACACCATCGTTGGAAAGTCTTGCCCGTGCACAAAACGGCAGCTATGCAGGGGCATCGTGGGTGCGCGTCAGCATGAATGAGCGTCCTGGTACGGCAGTGTTGCCACGTGTACAGATTGTAGATATGGCACAGCAATTTGGCGCAGGCAACCGCTCTATTTTCTCGGAACCTCTGGTAGCAGCTTTACATGATGTAGTCACCCATGGCGAGAAGGCCGTGCTCTTGCTTAATCGTCGTGGTTTTGCCAACTTTTTGATGTGTCGTGAGTGTGGCTGTGTTCCCACCTGTCCCCATTGCTCGACCTCTCTTACGTACCATGAACGTACGCATGAGCTCATGTGCCATAGTTGCGGCCGCAGCTGGCCAGTCCATGCGTTTCCTAATCCTTCTACCGCATGCCCTCACTGTGGCAGTCGCTATTTGGCACAGTTTGGTGTGGGTACACAGCGTGTGGAGGACGAGCTTGCAATGCTCTTAGGACCAGACGTGGACATTATTCGTATGGATGCGGATACCACCAAGGGTAAGGGATCTCATCAGCGCTTGTTAGAACAATTTGATGCAAGTTCTTGTGCGGTGCTTATTGGTACCCAGATGATTGCCAAGGGGCTCGACTTTCCAGAGGTTACCTTGGTGGGTGTTATTAATGCAGACACCACGCTTAAGCTACCAGATTTTCGTGCAGCAGAACGCACCTATAATTTGTTGGAGCAGGTGGCGGGACGTGCTGGGCGAGGCGCTAAGCCAGGTCGTGTAATTGTGCAAACGTACTGGGCTTCTCATCCAGCAATTCAGTCTGTATATAGGCATGATCGCAAGGTGTTTTTGGAGTCTGAACTTCTCGATCGTAAAGAGGCACAGTACCCGCCCTATACGCGTTTATCTAACGTGATTGTGTGGGGAAAACAAGAACGTGTTGTCAAACAAACCGTGTCTGATTTTGCAACAGTATTGCGCAAGGAAGTGGCGGATTTAGATGGTTGGTCTGTTTTAGGCCCCGCAGAATGTGTAAAAGCTAAGGTTAAAGACTGCTTTAGGTCACATATTCTTGTAAAATCGCCCGTGGATTCCAACCCTGGTTCTGTGCTTAGTGCGTGTGCTGCACAAATAAAACCAAAGTTGGGTATTAACATGGCATTGGATATTGATGCATACGACCTGCTGTAATACTCGTTTGGCTCTGCCAGTGTACGTATAGTGTGGCCGTATGAGCATACACATAAGGAGATACTATGAGTGCCCTCGATGACATTGTCTTGTCACCCGACCCACGTCTTAAGCAAGTCTGCACTCCCATTGAGCACATTGACGGTCATATCAAGCAGCTTGCCAAGCGCATGTTAAGGGATATGTATGCAGCTGACGGCTGTGGCTTGGCTGCTCCGCAAATTGGCGAGAATATCCAGATGGTTGTTATTGACGTAGACTATGCAGATGGCAAAAAGAATCCCTATATCTTAATCAATCCAGAAATCATCACGGCAGACGGTACTCCTCAAGTCTATAACGAGGGGTGTCTGAGCTTCCCGGGCATTAGTGTGCCTGTAGAACGTCCTTCTCATGTGGTGGTTCGTGCGCTTAATCTAGACGGCGAGCTTATGGAGTATGAAGCAGAAGGTAACCTTCTGGCTATTTGCTTACAGCATGAGATTGATCACTTGCAGGGCATAACCATGGTGGACCACTTATCTATTACACAGCGTGCTGCTGCTATGCGTGAGTATGAACAGGCATTGGCAGCGGGCGCTCGCCCTGGTGACACCGAGATGTGCTAGCTAGATTTGCTGGCTGTTTTTGCAGAGCTTGGAATAGATTGGAGCCTCATGCGCATTGTATTTATGGGTACTCCCGAGTTTGCCGTTCCATCGCTTGAGGCCGTTGCCGCAGTTCATGAGGTTACGCTTGTGATAACACGTCCTGATGCGGTACGCAAGCGTGGTAAAAAACTTGAGCCATGCGCCATCAAAAAGCGCGCCTATGAACTTGGCCTGCCTGTGTTGGAGACTTCTCGTATGACACCTAAGGCTTTGGATGCGGTACGAGAAGCCCGTCCAGAGATTATAGTTGTTGCTGCTTATGGCTGTATTTTGCCCGATGAGTTGCTTGCTATCCCAAGCATTGATTGTATAAATGTTCATGCGTCGTCATTGCCTCGCTGGCGTGGTGCTGCTCCTATCCAACGTGCTATTTTAGCGGGAGATATTCGAGCTGGCGTATCCATCATGCGCGTCGTACATGAGCTGGATGCCGGAGCCTATTGTGCCCAGGCAGATCTTGTGGTGGGATCAAGTAACACCGCTGAGCTCACCCAGCGCCTTTCTGTCTTAGGCGCCCAAACGCTTGTAGAAGTATTGCCTGCTCTTGCAGATGGCAGTGCGGTTTGGACTGAGCAAGATGAATCTTGCGTTACCTATGCCCACAAGGTTACTAAGGCAGAGATGTTCTTATCGCCTGAGTTTTCTGCACAGCACAACGCGGTGTTGGTGCAGGCTTCTTCCGATACTGCTCCCGCACGTTTGGTGCTTGCTCATAAAGGCGTTCGTGTACTGCAAGCGTCTGTTGTTCCCGCAGTAGATGAGATAGCCATTGCTGCTGGAGAAGTTGTTGTAGAGCACGGACGTGTATATCTAGGTTGTGCTCAGGGCTTGCTTGAGCTTTTGGTTGTTCGTCCTGATGGTAAGCGCGATATGTCAGCTCAGGCATGGTCTGCTGGACTACGTGGTGAGGGACTTACGTGGGCAAAGCAGTAAGCCGACGAGAATATCAGACGGATAGCACCATGAACAGCCACACGAGTGGCCGCACGGGTTGCCATGCAACACCTGCACGCATGGTTGCGCTTTCTATTGCCGGGGAGATACGCCGCCGAAAAGGCTATGCGCGCGATGTGCTGCGTACGTCCCAAGAGCTTCGTGGCATGGATGCGCGAGACGTGAGTTTTGTCCAGCGGCTTGTTTTGGGCGTTACACTTTCTTCTGGTCTATTGGATGAGTTTATAGATACTCATGCAATCAGGCCTTCTAACATTCAACCGCAGGTGCGTGATGCACTGCGTATAGCCTGTTACGAGCTGTGTTATTTACAGACTCCTGCCAATACTGCTGTTAATCAGGGCGTTGAATTGGTGCGCAGTGTGGTTTTTCGTGCTGCTGGTATGGCTAATGCTATCTTGCGTCGTGTTGCTGCACAGGATGTTTCTCGTGTTGCTGCTGCACATCAGATAGTGCAAGCTGCTTGTGCATCTGATCAGCTGCAAGCAGATGCTTTGGCTGTTGCAACCGTTCCAACCGTGCAAGACTTTGCGCTTACTATGGCAGCTCCCGTGTGGTTAGTGCAGCAGTTGATAGATTCTATTGGCGTACAAGCGTTGTGTGATATGGCTTTATGTGCTCATGAGCCAGCACCGGTGTGGGTATCTGCCAATAGTGGTATCCATACATTTGAAGAGGCACGCAATCTTTTAGATGCAGCAGGTGTCATAGTGCAAGATGCACCCTTCCCACAGGTGTGGTGCGTACAAAATGCTGCCCTTCTTACCTCATCTAAGCTAGTAAAACAGGCGGATGTAGTAGTGAGTGACCTTGCTGCGCGTATGGTTTGCTATAGTGCTTCTCCTGAACCTGATACAACTCTGTTAGAAATTGGCCAGGGGAGAGCTACAAAATCAATGCTTTTGGAAAGTCTTGCTCAGCAAGCTGGTGCTCCGGTGCAGTTAGTGGGTGTGGACAATTCTCCGTTTAAGGTTGCTGTTGCTCAGCGTCGTTTAGAGAAGGGCTGGGGAGCCTATTGTCAGTCTGTTGCCTATGATGCCGGTAGCTTAGATAATCCTAGACAGTTGCCAGAACCACTGCGACGCAATTTTGATTTGGTGTTTGTAGATGCTCCGTGTTCGGGCACGGGTACCATGCGTCGGCATCCAGAGATTGCATGGACACTGACGCCTGAAGCACTGATGTCTACCAGTGCACATTCCATTCCTGCCACGCAACTACGCATACTTGTCTCGGCGGCTAGTCGTGTGCAAAAGGGTGGAACACTCGTATATTCCACCTGTTCGGTAATGCGACAAGAAAATGAAGATGTAGTTACTGCATTTTTACAAACAGACATTGGGCATCATTTTGGGCTTGTTTCGGTATTGGATGCGCCCGCTGTTTGTGCACTCAAAGACCAGAGTTTGCAAGCGTATGAACTTCTCGCAAATTGTGTAACAGATGAGGGTATGTTCCGTTCACACCCAAAAATGGGGTCGTTCGACGGTCATTTTTGCGCACGTTTTGTGAGATGCGCCTAACATTCGCACAAGTTAGTTACGCTGCATGCATGGTGAACACTGCACAACAAGTGTGAGGAGTGTGGCTGTGCGTCAGAGTTTAATATCTAATTTTCAGCGTGTGTGTGAAGCTACCGCTATTGAAGCGTCTAAATGGGCGGGCCGTGCCGATAAAGTTTCTGCTAACAATGCTGCTATGAAAGCCGTACGGCGTGGATTAGGCGATATGAGCATGTCAGGACATGTGGTTATTGGCCAACGTCCGCTTACGGAGCCAACGCAAGATCAGAAAGCCAAGAAAAATGACGATTTGTTAGTGGCGGGAGAAACGCTTGGGCGCGGTGGTGATTCTTTAGACATTGTGGTTGATCCTATTGAGGGCACCAATCTGGTTGCTAATAATCAACGCAATGCAATTTCTGCCATCGTATTTGCCCCCCGTGCTACTTTACTTAATGCTCCAGTTAAGCGCATGGCAAAGATTGCTTGTGGGCCTGCAGTTCATCCTGAGGCTGTGGGTATTGATAAAACGCCAGAAGAAAATATCACTGCTGTGGCTCGTTCGCTTCACAAGCCCGTAGCTGATGTTATGGTATGTATTCTTGATCGTCCACGCCATACAGAGCTTATTGAACGCGTTCGTGCAACGGGTGCGCGCGTTAAGCTGGTGTATGACGGTGATGTACAAGCAGCGCTTGCAACGGCTATCCCCAACACAGGCGCAGACCTTATGTTAGGGGAAGGTGGCGGACCAGAAGGCGTTTTAGCTTGTGCTGGCCTCAAGGCATTAGGTGGGTTTTTCCAAGCTCGATTCCATTTTACGGAAGAGGGCGAGCGCGAAGCTGTGGCAGCTGCTTGTGATTTTGACATTGATCAAGCAATTACCATGGATGAGATGGTGCGTACTAATGATATTCATTTTGTTGCAACTGGTATTACAAATGGCAGTATGCTAGCGGGTGTTACTCATAATCCCGATGGTTCAATCCAAACGCATTCCATTGTGGTGAGCTCTATAGACAACACGACGTCGTACGTTACACGCCTGTATCGAGATGGGTCATTTGGTTCATCTATTTCTGAACCAGGCTTACATGACTCCATTTTTTAGCTTTTGGATTGGGTCTTTTGCTTATCCTTGTCCTTACGTATCAGCGTGAGGTTGAAAGCATTAGTTGAATCAAATAGAGCTTACTTCCTGCTCTTGCCACGTTGATCGGTGTTGTAAAAGCCTGTGCCTTCAAACTTAATGCCGCTTGCCGCAAAGATCTTCTCGGCCTTAGTACCGCAAGAAGGACAAGTTATTTCTGGTCGTTCCGACATGGGATGCTCAACCTCAAAGGTGGCGCCACAGGATGGACAATGATAGTCATAACGAGCCATACAAAAAGCCTCCGAAAGTATGCAAAACAATACGGCGTAGGTTACTTTACCCAAAGTTTGAGTCAAAACATCTCGACATTGTACTCAAAAAGGCTTTACCATGAAGCCTGCACGCATTTTTATTCGATGGAGGAAGCTATATGGCAATAAGCGGCGCAATTTTTGACTGTGACGGCACCTTGGTAGATTCCATGTCTATGTGGTGGAGCGCATTTCCTCGTTTGCTTGCGCGGCACGGTTTTGCCATGACTGATCAAATCCAGAAAATCTTGGATGAGTGCGAAGCAGTAAGTTTGGATGAAGAAATTCAAATTTTGCACGATGCGCTTTCCATTCCTGTCTCCGTTGCAGATTTGTCGCGCGATTTATCACAGATGATTAGTGACGCCTATGCTTCAGAGATTCAGGCGTGGCCTGCTGCTCAGCCATTTTTAAATCAGCTTAAAGATGCGGGTATTCCTATGATTATTTGTACCTCTACCGGTGCAAAAGAAGTGGCCCTGTGTATGGAACATCTTGGTCTGTCCGATTACTTTGTGGACATCGTGAGCGCGGAAGAGAAGAACTTTACCAAGACCGAGCCCGATATTTATTATTATGCGCTGGAGAAACTGGGTACTTCTAAACAGACCACGTGGGTATTTGAGGATGCTCCCTTTGGTTTAACCACGTCCGAGCGTGCGGGATTCCCCAATGTTTGTGTCTTTAATACTCACGATAATCGCGATGAGGACTTCTTGCGTTCTCATGCTACCAAGTTTACGCACATCTACGAGGATATTACCCTTGCAGATTTGCAGTCATATCCTACCAACTCATAACCCATGACACGGCAAGCCTATGATGCAGCAGTCTACACATACCGTCGTATTGATAGCTGGTTCCCCAGAACCTAGTTCCGTTGATCTGGTGCGTGAACTTGCGGCGGATGCTCACTACATTATTGCGGTTGATCGTGGTGCCAACATACTCAAGCATGCACAAGTGGTGCCAGATTTGCTGGTAGGAGATGCAGATACCATCTCGTCTGACGCGTTGATGTGGATAAAAGACAATCGTGTTCCTACCAAGCTTTTCTCGCCAGAAAAAGATTACACGGATTTAGACTTGTCTTGCCAAGCTGCGGCGGCATATGGGCAAGACAACAACGTGCAGGTAGAGCTGGTAGTGTGTTGCGCCACGGGAGGCAAGCCTGATCATGCGCTGTGTGTATATGGTGTCTTGGCGCACTATGCGCATTTGTGTCCTACGCTTATAGAGGATGGTTTTATTTGTAAGGTGCTCTCTGATGCAGGTAGAGCTTCATGGACTTTGGTTGATGCCGTGGGCCAGAGTTTCTCGGCAGTAGCGCTTGCGCCTCATACCATACTTACCGAGAAGGGCTTTGCGTGGGATGTGGACTGTCTTGAGCTTCCAGTACTGTTGGATAGGGGAATATCTAATCGCGTGAAGTCTTCAAATGCATGCATTACCTGTGTACGTGGTGTTGTAGCTGCATTTTTGCATGCTGTATAAAATGTATGTTTGTTATATACTTACTAAGCGTATCGTATAAACGTATCGTAGAAAGCGCATCTTGAATTTCTTATTACAAAACACGGCAAAACTAACGCATCACAGGTAGATGGGGGACATCAACCTGGCATCGTTTTTCATAGCGTGTATTTTCGCATGGTGCTGTTTGCATTTGGGCTGTGGATAACTATCTTTTTGTTTGCGCTTATAGAATCACAGCCTTTTGTGTGGGATAACCTTGCTCTTCCTTTTTCTGGAATTAAGCTCTATAGGGCAGGCACGCTAATAATGCTCGTGCTTTTTTGCCTTTTATTTTTTAGGAAAAAGAAAGTTCGTATCTCTGCAGAGGGTATCTATGTATACCGTTACAACCTGCAGATTTCTTGGGAAGAGCTTGAAGCTGTGCACTACATGCGGCTGTTTGAACGATCAACAAGATCATGGTTATGGCTGTATAGCAGTAAGTCACTAGTTATATTTCGCAAACATGCCAAACCAATATGCATACGAAACGTATCGTATGTTGCTCTATGGGCAGTTCATGTATACGTGCCGGGTGTTCCAAATAATCTTGGCGCAGCAGGAATTGCTACGGTATATAACTTTTTCTGTAATTGCATGATTTTGTTTGGTGCTTACAACCTCAATATGGTCAACCATATACCAAATAGTAGTGCGTGTGCTTTTGTGGTTACGGTAGCAGTATTGGCTTGCCTACGCACTTTTGCTGTGCCCTTTTTACTAAATCGTAATATCTTTGCTCAACGGTATCGCTATCTGAGTGGTTTGCATACGTTTATGAACAAACAATATGCAGGTGACGTACTGGAAGACCTGTAAAGATAACCTGCCAAGATATCATACGTAGCTGAGGTCATACGCAGCTAAGGCAGTAAGATATAGATAAACAAAAAGCCTCCCGAAGGAGGCCTCTTAATACAGCTGTATAGTATGTTCAGAATTATGAACGGGCAACCTTGCCAGACTTAAGGCAGGTGGTGCAAACGTTCATCTTCTGACGATGACCATCAACAACAACGTTAACGGACTGAATGTTTGGCTTAAACTTACGATTGACAGTGCGGTGGGAGTGGCTAATAGAGCGACCAGCAACAGCGTGCTTACCGCAGACTTCACATACCTTCGACATGGTTATTACCTCCGTTGAAGTGCACGCGTAGGTGCACGCAATGACACAAAGCTGAATTATATTAGCACACGAGCAGCGTTTTGCAAAAAGAAAAACCCTGATGATGTGTTGGTTTCGTAGTGGTACAGCCAAAATATGGATAACAGCGTGATGAGGCTTTGTCATTTTGTGAGTAAAACCCTTGGTGGTCTATACTTAGCTATGGTAAAGCGAGAAAATGTTTCGACGCATTCGGCGTTTTTTATCGAGAGGAGAGGGCATGGCACATTCCGTACCCGGCACCTTGAGGGTCTCTAATGATTGCATAGCTGATTTAGCAGGGTATGCAGCGCTTGAAGCTTATGGCATCGTGGGCATGGCTTTTATCGATGCAAATGAGGGCGTAGCACGCTTGCTTCCCAACAGTCGTTTGCGCAAGGGGATTGATGTAGACCAAAAGGATGGGCACCTTGTCATAGACATGCACGTCATCGTAGAAGAGGGCGTAAACATGTCTGCCGTGTCCGCTAATCTTAAAGATAATGTTGCGTTTCTTATCAAAAGAATTGCCGAGATTGATAACGTACTTGTCACTGTCCACATCGAGGGTATGCGTACTCACTAGTACAGCACCAGCGTAAGACCGTTTATAGAACTGAGGATCTAACACATGATTTTTTCCGTCGTTAGGAAATGTTTTCCTGTTGCTGCACAGGTAGTTGCCACTAAGGCAGAGGATATTAACAAGCTCAATGTTTTTCCCGTACCTGATGGTGATACTGGTACTAATATGTCCCTTACATTGGGCACGGTTGTGGGTGAGCTCAATGCACTTCCCGCAGATTCCAATATGGATGCCATTGCAAAAGCCATCACACACGGCTCTTTGATGGGTGCCCGTGGCAATTCTGGTGTTATTACCTCCCAGATTTTGCGTGGCGTTGCTGAAGGTCTTGTAGAAGCTGACGAGAATAACCTTTCGTCGGCAGATATTGCGCGCGCCTTCCAACGCGGTCAAAAAATTGCCTTTCAGGCAGTTCGTAAGCCTGTAGAAGGTACCATTCTTACTGTTTTGCGCGATGTAACCACCAAGGCAGGCGAGTGTGCTGCTGCCAAGATGTCTGTGGAAGATACCCTTAACAGTCTGGTGGTAGAGGCCTATGAATCCGTAGCACGTACCCCGGATTTGCTGCCTGTTCTTAAAGAGAATGGCGTGGTAGACTCAGGCGCTTTTGGTTTTGCTACTTTTATGGAAGCCTTTGTTAACTGCGCTTTGGGCAATGATACTACCCTGGATTTCTCTCCAACAGTTGTATCTGATGATGAGGCCAAGGCTCATGTACAGGCTCAGGTAGCTATTGAGCTTAATGATGACTGGGAGGGCTCTGAGTTTCGTTATTGCAACGAGTTTTTGTTCCAGGCAAACGATGAAACCTTTGATGAGGTTGCGGCTCTTAAGTTCTTATCTACGATGGGTGATTGTGAGCTGTTAGTGGGCGATAACCCCACGTATAAAGTACATGTTCACTCCAACAATCCAGATCAAGTTTTGAAGTATATGCTTCAATATGGTCAGGTATTTAATGTATTTATTCATAACATGGATTTAGAAGCTCAAGAACGTACAGAAAAGATTGCATCTGATCAGCAAGCAGCCCAATCAGGAAAAACAACACAGGAGAAAACCTCAGCAGAAGATGCAGTGTTGCCTCATAAGGAACTTGGCTTTGTAGCGGTAGCTGCGGGTGATGGTGAGGCAGATATTCTCAAATCTCTTGGCGTAGATGTTGTGGTATCTGGTGGTCAGACTATGAATCCCAGCACAGCAGATATCATTGCTGCTGTTAAGAAAGTTAATGCAGATACGGTTATTGTACTTCCCAATAATTCTAATATTCGTATGACTGCAGAAGCTGCATCTGGTGCTTTTGATGAGGGGACTGTTGGCGTTGTTCCCACCAAAACTGTTCCTCAGGCGTTTGCCGCTTTGTTTGCCGTAGATCCTGATGCTTCATTGGCAGAGATGGTAGAAGCTATGACTGAAGCTATCTCAACTGTTCGTGATGGTGAGGTAACCACGGCAGTTCGTGATTCTGCAGCGGCTGATGGTACTCCCATTCATAACGGGGATGTGCTCGGTATTGTTCAAGGTGTTATTGAGGCTGTGGGTACTAACGTGCATGATGTCACCTTGGATATTATCAACCGCATGCAACAACAAGAAGAAGGCGATACGCTTACTATTCTTGCTGGTTCTGATATGTCCGATGAGGAGTTTGAGGCTCTGTGCGCTGCTATCGAGGAGGCTCAGCCAGACTTGGAGATTGATGCCCAACGTGGCGGACAGCCTTTGTATCCCATTATTTTCTCGATTGAATAGTAAAAACCTCGCGTAGTTTGAACGTTTCTTGTCTTCGCTCGATATTTCACATAAGGGTGTACCTGCGGTTGCTGACGTGTCCGACCGTATGGGGTGCACCCTTGCTTTGTCAGACAGTGTAGCGCGCCTGCGCTATGTATCCGAGGCGCGCGCTGAGGTTTTGGCGCGCCTGGGTATTACGCGCGTGCGTGATCTTTTGCTGGCAGTGCCTCACCGCTACTTAGATTTTTCTCATAAGGTAGACATTGCTCATGCCGATGTTGGCACCACCGTTACTGTGGTAGGAACTGTCGATAGGGTTACAGCCAAGCGCCCTCGTCCGCGCCTCAGTGTGGTTGAACTGTCTGTTATAGATAGTACCGGCGTTATAATGGCAACCTTTTTTAAACAGCCCTGGGTGGCGGAGCAGGTCCATGTTGGTGACGTGATTGCACTTTCTGGAAAAGTTACGTTTGCTTATGGCTTCAAGCAGATTAAAAGTCCTTTTTACGAGGTATTGGCTTTTGCTGCCGAGAAAAGCGACTATTCGCGCATATTACCCGTTCATCATGTGAGTGAAGGCCTTACGGTTGCTTGGATGCGCCGTATTGTGTCTGCTGCCTTAGCGGATCGTGGGAATATTTATGATTACCTTCCTGCACAGCTTGTGGCTTCACGCAATCTTATGAGCTTGAGTCGTGCCTTGCGTGAGATTCACTTTCCTTCAACTATGTCACATGCTGCCGCCGCACGTGCACGCTTTGCCTATGATGAACTGCTGTGTTTACAACTAGCACTTCAAACACGTAAGCGTCTGGCTTTGCGCGATGTAACCCCTTGTACGCATAGTGTTACTGGTGTCCATGTGCAAGCCCTTCAGGCAGCCATGCCCTTCTCGCTTACCGATGAGCAGCGCTTAGCTGTAGAGGAAATCTTTGCAGATATGGCAGCACCTCAGGTTATGAATCGCTTGCTATTGGGTGATGTTGGCACCGGTAAAACCGCTGTTGCAGCCATGGCCCTTGCTGCAGTAGCAGACTCTGGTACCCAAGCTGCCATGATGGCGCCTACATCCGTGTTGGCTCGTCAATATGCCGAGAAGCTCGGTCCCTTGCTGGATGCTGCTGGTATTAATTGGACGCTGATTGTTAGTGCCACCCCCGCGACACAGCGTGAACAAGCAACGCGTGCACTGGCTGCGGGAGACATTTCTGTAGTCTTTGGTACAACAGCTTTGCTATCAGATGATGTCGTGTTTTCTAAACTGTCTTTAGTGGTTATAGACGAGCAACATCGTTTTGGTGTGGATCAACGCAATGCGTTGCGCAAAAAGGGGATTGGTGCAGATTTGCTATCTATGACGGCAACACCTATTCCGCGTACCTTGGCACTTTCCGTATACGGGGATATGGAACTCAGTCGTATTGTGCATCGTCCTGTTGCTGGTGCGGGCGTTCAAACTCAGGTGTTAGCTCAAGAAAATCTTGATCTTGCGTATAGCGCTATCCAAGATGCGTATGCGGCTGGTCATCAGGCGTATGTGGTGTGCCCGCTGATTGATGAGGTAGATGAGGGAGCAGATATGACAGATGATGCTCCTCAAACTGATGCTCCAACATCTCGCCTTCATTCTGCAAAGGCAGTGTATGAAAGTCTATCGCGTTCGACTCTGCGCACTATGCGGGTTGGATTGCTTACGGGTCGTATGTCTGCTCAGGAAAAAGACCAGGTTATGAGTGATTTTAGGGCAGGCACGATTGATGTATTGGTCAGCACGACGGTCATTGAGGTTGGCGTGGACGTGCCCAATGCAACCGTATTATTGGTGTATGATTCCGAGCGTTTTGGACTCGCAACGCTCCATCAGTTGCGCGGTCGTGTGGGACGTGGCAAGCATGCGGGCTTAGTGTTTTTCTCGACAGCTGCTCAAAAGGGGTCAGCGGCTCGTAGGCGCCTTGCGGCGCTGGAAGCTACCAGCGATGGCTATGAGCTTTCGCAGATGGATTTGCGCCTGCGCCATGAGGGAGAAGTGCTGGGCTTTAAACAAAGCGGTGGGGTAACCTTGCGCTATGTGGATTTGGCTCAGGATGAAGAGCTTGCACTTCACGCACGTGAAGACACGCAAGTCCTACTTGCAAAAGATGCTGATTTGCGTGCTTACCCCAGTTTGGCACTTGAGGTGCGGGATAGATTTGGTGCGTATTTTGAGGAGGTAGAAGGCTCGTGAGGGTAGTTGGAGGAATGTGGCGCGGTAAGCCATTAGAGGCTCCCGAGGGGCGTGCTGTTACGCGTCCAACCACAGATCGCGTTCGTGAATCCATAGCATCCATGGTGCTTTCTGCTTGCGATTTAGATTTGAGTGGTATGTATGTGCTGGATGCGTTTGCCGGCTCTGGCGCGTTGGGTATAGAGATGTTGTCTCGTGGGGCTTCTCATACAACCTTTGTGGATACAGATCGTACAACCATACGGCTCATTAAAAAGAATCTGGCGCAAGTGGGGGCAAGTCCTGCTAGCTTTACCGTGCTTGCATCTGATAGCTTTAGCTGTGCTACAAACCCAGCTTTTAGGGCACATCCTTTTAATCTTGTGTTGTTGGACCCGCCGTATGTTATTACAAGTGCACAGGTTGCAGAGATGTTGCACGCACTCTATACCAATGAAGCACTTGCTCCCAAAGCATTAGTTGTGTATGAGCGCGCTGCAAAAACGCCAGAGCTGAGCTTGGATTTTGCACATGCTCTTAAACAAAAACGCTATGGTACTACCTGTGTTGATGTACTGCGAGTGGAGCGCTCACATGAATAAGTTTCAGATGGAAAATGATGGCATTTCACATATTGTCGTGCCCGGTACCTTTGACCCTGTGACCTATGGCCATCTTGATGTTATTAGACGAGCACGTAGGTTTTGTCCGCGTGTTACGGTTGCGGTGGCAGCATCGGTAGGCAAAAATGGGACAGGACCTGTTTTTACTATAGAAGAACGCGTGCAAATGGTGCGTGATGCGCTACAGGAAGCATGGATTGACGATGGGGTAGATGTATCAGCGCTCACGGGTCTTCTTGTTGATTTTTGTCATGAGCATGGAGCAGGCGGTGTCGTAAAAGGTCTACGTGCAACCACAGATTTTGAGTATGAGCTTCAGCAAGCAGATCTTAATGCACGCTTAGCACCTGATATCGAGAGTATCTTTATTATGTCCAGTCCTGAACTTGGTTGCATTTCCTCGTCAGTAGTGCGTGAACTGGCAAGTTTTGGCTCGGATGTACATTTATTAGTTCCACCCAGTGTTGAGAAAAAACTGCATGAACGCTTTGGTGCCTAAGCTGTTGGAGAGTTCGTGTGCCGTTGAGCTTATGTATAGCACATGGTAGTTGGCGTGTATCTATAAAAACCTGTATACTTTGCTCATTAAGAATGCAATTTTATGGCTTGGTGGCCTCTTTGGGGTACCAGAACAGCATATCCTCACGAAAGGAGACTCTTATATGCAGCCAGGTGAGGAAATCGAAAGCTTGGTAGACGAGCTTGAAGGAATTGTGGCAGACGCTCGCGTACCCTTTGCTGGTGGCGGCCAGAAGAAGATTATTGATTCTGGTGACGTGTTTGAGATTTTGGACGAGATTCGTGCGCGTTTTCCTGAAGAGTTCCAGAATGCTCGCCGTATCCTTAAGGAAGAGGATGAGATTTTGTCTCGTGCTCAGCAGCAGGCCGATTCTATTATTGCAGATGCTCAGCAGCAGGCAATGATTCTTGCAGGTGATCAAGAGATTGTACGCCTTGCTCAGCAGCAAGCAGATGATATTCGTGATCAGGCTCAGCAGTACGAGCGAGACACTCGTTACAATGCAGAGGAGTATGCAGAGTCTGTGCTTGCTCACTTGGAAGAGAATCTCAAGTCTCTTACGAGCACCGTTTCACGCGTACGCCAGACACTGGATGAGAACTCGGGTGCCCGCAATACTTCCAATAACGTACCTTGGTAAGTAACGTGAGTCAGTTAGAGGCACTTATCGTTAAGGTGGACGATCGCCTTGCTAATCCAGGCAATACGTTTTCCTTAGACGGGCACATAGATCAAAAGAGTTTCTCACTTGGAGATCACGATTTTACCTTGCCCAGGGGCATTGATTACAACTTGGTGCTTACCAATGCTGGCGAAGGTATTTTGGTTACCGGCATTGTTAAAGCTCAAGCAGAGGGCGTATGTGATAGATGCTTAGAGCCTGCACAGCTTGACCTTTCTGCTGAGGTAGATGAGTACTTTTTGTTTGAAGAGCCCCAAAAAGTCTATGAAGATGAAGCAGATGAAGAAGAGGGTGTGGACTTCTCTTTAGTTTCAGATGATGAGACAATCAATGTAGCAGATGCCCTTTTAGCAGCGCTTTTGATGGAGACTCCTTATATTGTGTTATGCCGTGAGGATTGTAAGGGTCTTTGTCCTACCTGTGGTACTAATCTTAATGAGCAGGACTGCGGTTGCAAAGCTCAAAAAGAGGCGCATCAGGCTCAAGAAAGTCCTTTTGCTGCTCTGAGCACCTTGGATTTTACTGACTAGCATCGTTAAATTGTGATAAAACGACAAAGACGATACAACGTAGTCGTTTTGCAGCTATGATGTGGTACTATCTGCATTTGTGATTTGATACGGGCGTTGGCTCGATATCGTAAGGACGTAAGAGAGGCAACCATGGCAGTACCTAAACAGAAAAAGGGCCGCGGCGCTACGCACACTCGCCGTTCCGCCAATAGCAAGCTCGCCGCACCAGCACGTTCTGTGTGCCCACAGTGCGGTGCCGTTAAGCTTCCGCATCACGTGTGCCCCAATTGTGGCTACTACAAAGATCGCGAAGTTATCGTAACTGAGTAGCACATGCTATTTGATCGGCCTGGGAGGCTGGCTCTGTTTGGGGCCGGCCTCCTTTTCGTAGGTTTAAGAATGGACAACCATGATTACAGTTTGTGTTGATGCAATGGGTGGGGACGAGAAACCCGAGGTAGTGTTGGAAGGTATTGCTGCTGCGCTTAAACGCGATCAGGACCTTAGTGTGCTTGTAGCAGGCAATGAAGAGTATGTCTTGAGCTTTTGTGAGTCTCATGAGCGTGCCAAAGCCTTAGTAACCACTCAGGAAATTGGCATGGATGAGCATCCTGCGCAGGCCGTGCGCACCAAGAAAGACTCAAGCATTGTGCGTGGTTGTGCTGCTGTAAAAGCTGGTCAGGCAGATGGTTTCTTTTCTGCAGGATCTACCGGCGCCATCCTAAGTGCAGCAACGCTTGGTATTGGCCGTATTCGTGGGATTAAGCGTCCTGCAATTGGTGCCATACTTCCTGGTCGTGATGGCCATCAAACCGTACTGCTTGATATGGGTGCCAACGCAGATATTCGCTCCGATATGATTGTTCAGTTCGCGCGTATGGGAGCTGCCTATGCGCATGCTGCTTTGGGGGTTACCACTGCGCGCATTGGTCTGTTATCCAATGGCGAAGAAGATACTAAAGGTTCTGAGCTGGTACTGGCATATCATGCGGCATTGCGCGAAGGCTTTATGCAGGATGATTCCTGCGTCTTTGCGGGCAATTGCGAAGGCACGGATATTCTTAATGGCACGTTTGATGTTATTGTTTGCGATGGATTTACGGGTAATGTTGCGCTTAAGTCTATGGAGGGTACGGCAAAGTATCTTATGCATGCCATTAAGCAAGCAACAAAACAGTCATTTTTATCCAAGTTAGGTGTAGCACTTCTTATTCCAGCATTACGCGGTATAGCAGGCTCTCTTTCTGGTGATGAGAATGGCGGCGCGGTGCTGTTAGGCTTAAAGGCTCCTGTACTTATCGGTCATGGTGCTACGAGTGTAGAGGCTGTTATGAACGGCACGTTAGCTACAGCACGTTGTATTCGAGCAGATGTATGCAACAAGATTGCTCAGGATGTCGCTTAACTTGTATGTCCTATACTGATTGTTTGATACGCTGTTCAAACAGTTGCCAAGCAACACACAAAGACTCAATACAGGGTACAATCTAAAGCGTTTTTAAGCGCTCATGTTTTTGTGAGCATCGCGAGGCATTTATTGTGTAGCACCAGCTAAACCACGTGTTACCTAACAACTACGAAGGAGGACTGTCATGGATCGTGCAGCCATTCTTGAGAGGGTCATTGCACTTGTGTGTGAAACACTCGAGGCGGACGAGGACAGTGTAGATGAAAGCACTACGTTTGATGACCTTAATGCAGATTCGTTTGATAAACTTGAGCTTGTAACAGCTTTTGAAGATGAGTTTGACCTTACTCTTGATGATGAGGTTTTGGCTAGCATTAACAGCATTGGTGACGCCGTATATGCTATCGAGAATGCGCAGTAGTTGTGGCTGGAGCAACTAAGCAACAAATTGAAGCTGCCGAGAAAATCGTGGAGCACGTATTTACCAACAAAATGCTGGTACGCAGTGCTCTTACTCATCCTTCTGCAACAGAAAACAAACCCATTTCTGATAGTTATGAGCGTCTTGAGTTTTTAGGTGACTCTATCTTGGGTGGTATGGTTGCAGCAGATTTGTTTTCTCGATTTCCCGATATGGATGAGGGCGGTCTTTCTCAGATGAAAATAGCCCTTGTTTCTGGTGTAACACTTTCTCGTGTGGCAGATGAGCTTGGTCTTTCTGACTGTATCTTTTTTGGTGAGTCTGAACGCGGTACGGGTGCGCGTGGCATGCACTCTGCATTAGAAAACGTATATGAGGCATTGGTGGGTGCCTTATATTTAGATGCTGGATTTGATGTTGCTCATGCGTTTGTCGTACGTTCATTGTCTCCGCATATGTCGCGGGATTTGTCGGTAGTGCCGGTGAGTTCTAAGTCTCGCTTACAGGCAGTTACTCAAAGTACTATGCACGTGCAGCCAGAATATAAAATCGTTTCGCAAGATGGTCCTGCTCATGAACCCACTTTTGTAGCCGTTGTGATGGTTGATGGCAAGCGCATTGGCCGTGGATCAGGATCGTCAAAAAAGTCTGCAGAAACCGCAGCGGCTCATGACGCTTTAGAACGTATGGGCATATCCACTACTGATAATTCGTAACAGACAAGCCTTAAGAAAGGTAGCGCGAGGTGTATTTAAAGTCGCTCACGCTTAAGGGCTTCAAGTCCTTTGCCGATAAAACACATATGGTATATGACCCTGGTTTAACCGTTGTTGTTGGACCAAATGGGTCGGGAAAATCAAATGTTTCCGATGCTATTTTGTGGGTTTTGGGCGAGCAGAGCGCGCGCATGTTGCGCGGTCAAGCAATGGAAGATGTTATCTTCTCTGGCTCCAGTGCACGTCAACCAGTTGGCGTTGCTGAAGTTACGTTAGTGTTGGATAATTCTGACCATACCATTCCGGTAGACTTTACAGAGGTGGGCATTACTCGCCGTATGTATCGCTCAGGTGAGTCTGAATACCTTATAAATGGTGCACCTGCACGTCTTATGGATATTCAAGATGTACTTCATGATTCTGGCCTAGGCAAGGATACTCACTCCAT